>JBBSBG010000297.1:0-4320 GCA_038251495.1 Cytophagales bacterium | reverse complement strand
AGGCTCCACATGTAAAGCTGAGCAAATACAGCTCCGCTGCCATAATTAGAAAGAGTTGTTACAGGTGACATAATAATAATCTCAAGTTTGCTATTTCGCTCAATGCGCAAATCTTTATTCTCCTGGCAAAACCAAAGAAATTCCGCATCAGTCATGCTGCCCGTAAATCTGTCTTTCAGAATGATTGTTTCCATGATTATAAAAATACAAAAACTTATGAATCTATAGTAGCAATGCACTTCAGTTCAATAGCGATGGGCGTTGGCAAGGCGTTAACCTCCACCGTGGTGCGGCAAGGTTGTGTCGCAGCATCTGGAAAATAAGAAGCATAGATTTTATTGAAGGTTAAAAAATCAGCTTTCATATTGGTGAGATAAACCGTTATATCAATCAGGTTTTCCCAACGCGAACCGGATGCTTCCAAAATAAATTTTACATTTTGAAAAACAGCATGACATTGTAATTCAATATCATAAACAATAACATTTTTCTTCTCATCCAAGGTAACACCCGGAATCTCTTTAGAATCTTTTTTCCTAGGGCCAACACCGGAAAGGAAAAGTAAATTGCCCACCTTTCGTGCGTGTGGATAGGAGCCAACAGGATCGGGTGCTGAAGAAGAATTGATTATTTGACTTTTATCCATAAGCTAAAGTTTCAGAAAAAAAAATTAACTGCTAAGACACGAGGACACAATGGCAAGCTAATTTAATTATCGCTTTGCGTCTCAGCGCCATTGCGGTATAAACATCATATTCCAAAAACCAAACTCGCCCACAAACTATGATAATCAGCGTCAGCTTTTTCCGATGCTATCATCCGCACACTACTCACCATCCATGGGCCAGATGCATTGATAGGAAATCGAACGCTGCCATCACTCTCCGTATATAAATTTTGAAGGAAGGTTGTAGTATTCACTTTGTTCCAGATTTTTACGAGCGCATGGGCAGCTGGTTTGCCTTGATAATAAACATGGCACTGCAAATAATCTCCAGCCTTTAATAAGTATGGATTTTGATCGGGTACAATTTCATAGCGCAATCCAAGTTTCTTTTTAAAGGTATCATCGGTTTTATCACCCGCCTGCACAAGTAGTTTAGCAAACCGGGTGTAATACTCTTTTGAAGGCTGGCTTAATATCCCGGCTTTGGTGCGTTCATCCAAAATATAATCAAGGCCATCTTCTTTCAAGTAGTCGTTAAACTTTTCACCTTCTAATTCTATATAAGCAGCATTGCTTTGCATGCTGAACAAATACGTTCCAACTACATCTGCTTTAAAGGCCAGATTATTACCAGCAGTTGTTTTTACTGCTTTCAATAGATCTTTAACTCCACTTGCCCGATGCAATTCCATCCTCTCAACTTTATGTCGTTGTAAGTCCCAAAACTCGCCTTCAAAGCTTTCGCCCGCGCGAAAGTCAAGTTTAATCTCTTCGCCAATTGCGTGTCGATACTTTTTCGGCTGAAGCCAAAACTCATGAGCCTGAACAAGTGATGAGACAACCAATAAAATTAAAATCGAGAGCAGATTCTTTTTCATTTGGTTATTTCTTAGTATTCATAATTTCTTCAATCTCTTCAGCTTCAATAGGAATGCTGCGCATCAGGTCAATGTTTCCCTTCTTTCCAATCACTACATTATTTTCAATACGGACGCCAAATTTTTCCTCTTTAATATAAATCCCGGGTTCAACCGTCCAAACAGAACCCACCTGAACCTTATCATGCATATTGCCAACATCATGCACATCAAGCCCCAGCATGTGCGAAGTGCCGTGATAAAAGTATTTTTTGAATGCCGGGCTTTCCGGACTCTGATTTTTAATATCTGTTTTATCAATCAATTTCAATTTTAGCAACTCAGCCTCCATTAGTTTTTCAATCTCTTTTTGGAAATCAAAATACACAACACTGGGGCGAAGCATTTTTATAGCTGCTTTATGAATACGCAATACTGCGTTGTAAACTTCTTTTTGTCTTTTAGAATATTGGCCACTTACCGGAATCGTTCGTGTGAGATCTGAATTATAATTCGCATACTCAGCGGCCACATCCAACAATAACAAATCACCAGCATGACATTGCTGACTGTTTTCCACATAATGAAGAATTACATTGTTATCACCTGATGCAATGATAGGTGTGTACGCAAATCCTTTTGAACCTAATCGTTTAAATTCATGAATGAACTCGGCTTCAATTTCATACTCCATCACACCAGGGCGCACATAATTCAAGACTCTGCGAAATCCACACTCGGTGATATCACATGCTTGTTGAATGAGAGAAATTTCGCGCGGTTGTTTTACCCTACGCAATTCACTCATCATAGGAGCCGCGCGTTCGTATTTATGCAAAGGATAAGCACGTTTGCACCATTCAATAAAACGCGCATCACGACTTTGCACTGTTACTTCCGATCTATAGTGTTCATTTGTATTTAAGTAAACATGACTTGCGCCACCCATTGTCATCATGTGATGAAAGAGTTTATCAAACCCTGAAACCCAAACTACGGTTTCAATACCTGAGATTTCAGTGGCTTCTTTTTTGGTAAGCTTATGCCCTTCCCATTTCTCCATGGTTTCATTTGGCTCGCGTAGAAAGAGTACTTCACGATATTTTTTATCCGGGAAACCAGGACAGATAACCACCATGCTCTCTTCCTGATGAATGCCGCTCAAGTAATAGAGATCACTGTTTTGAATATACCCTATGGTGCCATCGGCATTGCTTGGCATAATGTCGTTGGAGTTGAATAAAGCCAGCGAATTAGGGTTCAATTTCTTAGCCAGCCGTTTGCGGTTTGAAATAAATAATTCTTTTCCAATAGGTTCGTGCCTCATAGTATTCGAATTTCAGAATTTACTTGATTAATCGGTTTACTTCTGATAGATTTTGGAAAGTTACAAAATAGCCCACTACATGAAAAAGCGATCTCTTCTATTCTTGCTGTTCCTTTTTTTAATCTCCTCAGCCGTTGCTCAACAAAACTATACGCCAACACCCGAAAACATGAAGTCTCGGGAATGGTTTCAGGATGCAAAGTTTGGGCTGTTTATTCACTGGGGTGTTTACAGCGTGCTTGGCGATGGGGAGTGGGTAATGAACAACCAACAAATTCCCATCAAAACCTATGAGAAGCTTCCCGCTTTTTTTAATCCCACAGAATTCAATGCTGCTGAGTGGGTGCAACTGGTGAAAGATGCAGGCATGAAATACATTACCATCACCAGCAAGCACCACGATGGGTTTGCCATGTATGATTCAAAAGTATCTGACTACAACATAGTAAAGAAAACTCCTTACGGAAAAGATGTGCTTAAAATGCTTGCAGACGAATGTAGGAAGCAAGGCATCAAACTTTTCTTTTATCACTCCCAGCTCGACTGGCATCATCCTGATTATTATCCAAGAGGAAACACGGGTGGTGATTATACCGGGCGCCCCAACAAAGGCGACATGAATAAGTATTTGGATTACATGGATGCGCAGCTAACTGAATTGCTTACCAACTATGGTGATGTTGCCGGAATTTGGTTTGATGGCATGTGGGATAAAAAAGATGCCGACTGGCGATTAGAAAAAACGTATTCACTTATTCACAAACTTCAACCTGCAGCTTTGATTGGCAGCAACCATCATCGTACTCCTTATTCTGGTGAAGATTTTCAAATGTTTGAAAAAGATTTGCCCGGCCACAACACCACCGGCTTTTCGCCCGAACAGAAAATTGGTGATCTGCCAAAAGAAACATGCGAAACGATCAATAACTCATGGGGTTTTAATTTGCAGGATGCCCGCAATAAAAGTGAAAAGGATTTGATTCAATATTTAGTGAAGGCGGCTGGCTATGGCGCAAACTTCCTATTAAATGTTGGCCCAATGCCTAACGGAAAAATTCAACCCGAGCATGTTGAGTTGCTAAAAAAAATGGGCGCCTGGAAAGGACAATATGACGAAACAATTTCAGGAACTCGTGGCGGGCCACTTAGCGCGCGTGACTGGGGTGTAATGACTCAAAAAGGAAACAAAGTTTACATTCACGTTTTAGATTGGACAGATGAAACCCTCACTCTTCCAAAGTTTGGTAAAAAAGTGATGAGCGCTAAAATCTTCATCGATAAAACGCCTGTGAAGTTTTTGGAAAATGATTTTGGACTAAGTCTTAAAATTCCAAAAGACAAGATGAATGATATTGATACGGTGATCGAACTTGAATTGAAGAATTGATAATGAACAATTGACAAATCAATCTTCAATTATTCATTATCAACTTTAAATATAACTAGTTGCTTTCTCCCTGAGGATCATT
>JBBSBG010000296.1:0-4323 GCA_038251495.1 Cytophagales bacterium | reverse complement strand
TTTTCACCAAACCGCAGTTAAACATACTTAATGAATATGCGATATGTGTTATCAAGAATGCCTTGGATATGAGAGGGAAGTTCCACAATGTTTGTTGCTGTTGGGTTGAATACTCCTTAAATTATGACTAAAATTTCGAGCCGAAAGAAAACCAACTTAAGCTTAGTGTGTTAATAATGGAATATGTTTAAGCTGTCCAAAAACTATTATCCCTACTTTCCAATTGTTGGAATGGGCCTCTATCTTATTATCTTCTCGATAGCGGCAAGTGATTATACGGGCGGATCAATCAATGTGCCTACAGCGGACAGCTATAGTTTCTTCAATAACTTTCTATGTGATGTAATGGATCCAATTACAAAACAGGGTAATTTTAATTCTGCCCGCAATCTGGCAGTTATTTCCCATTTGGTTTTAAGTTTTACAATGATATGTTTCTTCTACCTGCTTCCCGAAATTTTCAACAAAAGAGGAAAGAACTTTTATTTAATACGCTATACTGGAATGTTTACAATGAGTGTATTTATTTTCATGTATACATCGTATCATGATCTGGTAGTTACGTTGACGGGTATTTTCGGCACCGTTGCTCTCGTTCCGTTTTTTATTGAATTGCGTCACTATCCTAATAAGCCCGTAAAGATACTCGCGTATGCATGCTTTATCCTCAGCATTATTGTGTTTTTCATTTTTGAAACGAAGTTTGGATTTTACTATCTACCATTTCTCCAAAAAATCACTTTTCTATTCGATATGGTGTGGGTGATTTGGGTAAGTTTGATTGTACTCCGCAAAAAGCAACAAGTTGAAATGAACGTAGCGTAGTTGCGATCAAGCAATTTACAAAGGAGTTATCGCTATTCATTCTTAGCTGGAGTTGCTAAAAGGTTTAAAATTTTAACGTAAGCGGGGAGAAGGAACGGGAAATTGCAAAATAGCTGCATTATGATGGTATTTAGTCTTTTAATTTCAGGCTACATAATACGCTAATTGTTAAGCGGTATAGCAGGAGCGTAACAAAAATTGCGTTTAACATGCACGATCATGAATTGCAACTAATAAACAAAAATCTTGTCGCGCTAACTATTTACTCCTTTTTCGGTTTAAATTACGACTATTATCCCCGAAATGATTATGATTTACCTGGAAATTGCCTTAAAGCTAATTGTAGGATTGAGCATCTTAAACGTGTGGTTGTTGAGATTTCGAAACGCTTCGCAATGGCGTGGCGGGAACGCGAAAAATATGAAAGAAGAATTTGCCAACTACGGATTACCGATGTGGTTTATGACTTTAATTGGAAGCCTGAAGGTTCTCTTTTCTTTAGCCTTAATTGCCTCCATATATTTTGAGCAGATTGAGTTGATTCCAGCTATAGGCATTGCTGCACTTATGATAGGCGCAATATTTATGCATATAAAAATAGGTGACTCGTTTAAAAAGTCGGTTCCTGCAGTAATCTTTTTAGTACTATCAGCAATAATTCTCTGGTTATAACTTCATCGTTTGATCATATCCATTGGAAAAATACAATCGATAGGTAAATGGAAAGAATCATGTAAAGGAAGGATGGGAGTGATTTGATCAGGCCATCTTTTATTTTGATTCGAATGATAAAACCCATTAGCATTAGGACTGAAAGTCCCATTGAAGCCAGGAGTCCCAATAGCGGTATCAGGAGTCCCAAAATCAGTCCAATACCTCCTAATAGCTGCAATATGCCAGTGAGCACTCTTTGCCAAGGATAACGAACGAAACGTTCAAACTCTAAGATAATCTCTTTGGAATAAAGGCATGCGATTCCGTAATACAGAAATGATGTGGAAGAGAAAACGATCATGAATTTTGCAAACATCTTCAATTACTGGCAGAAGCTTTAATTACCTTAGCTACTCTACTATTGATAAACATCCGATTTGAACTTATGTTTAATACAAATGGGAGCCTAAAAATTGAATAAATTCCATGCCCATCAGCAATAACCATCAAAACCAAAATAGTCTTTGATCGTAATTTAGTTGGGATCAAACAACTCGCGATTACCGGTATTACCGAGCGTCAAGCAAAAGCGAATGCATAGTAATAAAATGTGCGGCATCTAAAAAACCAAAATTTACAAAACCACAGCGTCAAACATATACAGCCTAATTGATGTTTACCCTATAGCAAAAGGGCGCTACCTATACCTATATGACCAAAAAAAAGAACATACTACCATTACTCTTTGACCATCTTCTTTCGGAGACTACCCGCGAAAAAGCTGAAAAAACTATTCTTAGCATTGCGTTATTGAGTTTTTTTATTCACTTGGCAATAATCTATCTAGTAAAGCTTGATTTTATCCAACTAACTTCAGACTCAGAATTATTAAAAAATCCTATATCAGCAATTTACACTCCCTTTTCTTTCATTCTTATTTATGAGGTCTACCTACTAATTTACTACTTACCAAAATCGTTTACCACATACATTATTAAACAGTATGAAATCATTACGCTTATCATTATTCGAAAATTGTTTAAAGATTTGTCGGCTTTAGAACTTTCTTCAAATTGGTTTGAGATAAAGGGAGATCTCCAATTTACGTACGATATTGTGGCATCACTACTACTTTTCTATTTAATATTTCTATTTCAAAAGCAAGGGCAAATAAAATTTGCTCAACCGGAAGCAGGTAAGCCAATAATCGAAAGATTTGTTGCCAAGAAAAAACTAATTGCAGTTATTCTAGTGCCGTTGTTTTTCGGTATAGCTTTATATACACTTATTATTTGGTGCTTAGGAATTTCCGCTACCTCTAATGAGCTACCACCTTTTGAAAGCATAAATAATATCTTCTTTGATCAGTTTTTTACAATATTAATTTTAGTAGATGTCGTATTGCTCTTACTGTCTTTTTTCTACACTGACCAATTCCATAAAATTATCAGAAACTCTGGTTTTATTATTTCAACCATTTTGCTCCGCATGTCTTTTGGAGTAAGTGGATTAATAAGCACTATATTAATTGTTTCGGCCGTTCTTTTTGGACTAGCAATCATATCCATTCATAATAAATACGAAAAAAATACTTTAGCCTAAGGCAGGCTTCAAGACTGCCTGCGCGCTGCCTACTTCTGCCTATAATTATTTTGGCAGAGGGTAGGCAAGGGCTAATCGGACTGACCTCGAATAGCTGCTTAAGCCCAGCTATTAACCAAAGGGATATAAAAACTTCAATAACTAGCTAAACAATTTTGTGCCAATAGCCTTATATAGAAGTGAAAAGCCTGAATGTTGATACCGAGTATTTAAACAAACAACGCCAATTGGGCGATGAAGCTGCTGATGACACAATCTCCAACATCTTCAAAAAGAATCAACAAACTGAATTTTACAAACTCTTCAGTCTATCAGAGAATGAAATTTCAACTTTAAAAAGTGATCATCCGGGCAAAAAATTTCTACTTTCTCCAAAGCCAATGCCGACTTGGTACAATGAAAAGAGAATCTTACTAGGGCAAACTGTTTTTGAAAACTATGCACTGCCCATCATGACCCTGCTTGGGCTAATGTCCCTACCTTATTGCTATGCAGCCACACCTGGCAACAAAGCATTATACCTTACGGAGAAAATGCGCAAGTCGCCCGGCAAGCGATTGGCCGAAACGGGAGAATTTACAATTAGTGTTCTTCGCAAAGGGAACCTACAACCCGGCCAAAGCGGACTATTTCAAATTTACAAAACGCGGTTGATCCATGCGATGGCTCGGCACTATTTGCAAAAAGGTACCTGGGAAAAATCATGGGGTGTGCCCATCAATCAGGAAGATATGGCCGGCACCAACATGGCATTTTCGTATGTGATCTTGCTCGGCCTCCAGCGTTCGGGGCATATCTTATCGGATAAAGAGAAAGAAGATTTTCTGTTCGTGTGGAAATACATCGGCTATCACTTGGGAATTAATGAAACTCTTTTACCAGATAATTTCCAGGAAGCTCGATTGTTATCGGAAAAAATTAAGAGTAGAAATTTTAAAAAGACGGAAGAAGGAGTTGTGCTCACCAAAGAATTGGTGAACTATTACCAAAGCGTATTGCCCAAGCAACAAGCGCTATTCGCTACCTCTCAAATTCGCTATTTTTTAGGCAACGAAGTATCGGCCATGATTGGCCTGCCGAGCGATTCAATAAAAGATAAATTGGTTGGGTTCACCAACTCATATACAGAACTTCAAAATCTATTCTCGTTGCCAAAAAATCAAATGAGCGAATTGATTACAAATTACCAGGCAATGAAAGCGAAGGCTGGAAAGTCTATGTAAATCTTACTTCGGGTCAGGT
>JBBSBG010000295.1:0-4338 GCA_038251495.1 Cytophagales bacterium | reverse complement strand
TGCCATTCAGGTTTAAATAGAGTAAATCCCTAAAGGAAATTATATGCTGAAGGCCAGCATCCGAAACGGCTGTGTGATCAAGCCAGAGTTTTCTAACATTCTTCAATAAACTTAAAGTACCAAGGTTCTTATCGGATATTGACTGATCACTTAATTTGAGCCAAACTATTTGTTCTTTTAATTGAGAGATAAGATTAATAGCAGAATCAAGAGCCGTTGCATTTATAAAATTGGCACTCAGGTAATTACTATTTACTGAAACTGTTAAAATAACAACGCCCATGTTTCGAAGCCTTGCCAGTACATTCTCATTTGCCGGAGAGACGATTTCTTCGGGAACATCCGCCAAAGTTTCTTTCTTTGATTCCTGCAAAATGTTTTTTAAATCAGTAAGTAAAGACAACTCTACAACGGTCTTTTTAAAATCAGCTCCTGAAGCAATCCACGTTTTCAAGACTTCTATTTCCTTATGGGAAAGTTGCTTTTTTTTGTTAGGGGGCATGTGATCTTCATCATCTAGCGGTAATAGCAGTCGATCAATCATTTCGCTTTCATCAACGTTTCCCCCAACTAACACCACACCATTTTTTCCACCCTTCAAAATATTCTCAGGTAAATCCAAACGCAACTTCCCTTTTTGCTTAGATGTGCCATGGCAGGTGTAGCACTTATCTTGCAGAATGGGTTTTACAAGATCTTCGTAGAGGTGTGCCTGTTGCAGATCAATAGTTGAGAGATGAATTTCTTCATCACTACTCAACCCAGCGAAAAGAAAATTTTCACCATGAGTGAGCGTTCCGCCCAAGTGCCCGGTTATCATTAATAAAACTAGTGTAAGAACAGATAAGAATTTATAAAGCCGCTTAAGGGATTTTAACATTCTAGCCCACGCATAAGTAAAAGCAAGAATTGTCAACGCAATGGCCGCCCATTGATGTAACTCGACTGCGTTTGATTCATAATCTCCGCTTTGTGAGAGTAAATAGCCTGTGAGGCAAGAGAATGCAGTAGAAGCAAAACCAATCCAAAGAATTATTCGAACGGATTTCTTTAAGAATTTGAATTTTTTAATTGATGTCAGCCACTCAAATACAATAGCCAGCAATAAAATACCAATCGGTAAGTGGACAAGTAATGGGTGAAATCTGCCGATCAATTCTGTCATTCTTTACGAATATCGTTTACGAAGAATTTCCATCATGTGAACATTGATCTCCCATTGATTTGCTACTGCTTGCCTCGTATAAGGTAAGGTCGGCATGTAATCAGGCGGGCCAAATTCCGTAAGGAAAGTCATTTGCTTACCTGCTTTCTTTTTTGCTTCTACAACTTTATCCCACCAGGCAAAATGAGCATCAACAGCTTGCTTCCATTCGGGTGCACGAGGGTCGCTTACCTGCGGACCTTCAGGATGACCAATGCGCGCATGAATATGATCGGTGCGATCTAATGTTAATGCAATGGTCTCTTCCTGATCGCTTAAATAAGACTCGTGTACATTGCACCAATGTGAAATATCAAGTGTTAAACGAAGCGCAGGAATTTTTTTCATAAGCTCGGCAGTAACTGGTGCAGAGTATAAAGCTCGACTGCGATGCGTTTCATGATAGACGGGCACTCCGGTTTCAGATGAAACTTTATTTGCATAAACAATCAGCTTTTCTTTTTGATCAATTGTAAAGTAATCTTTGCCTGAGTGGCCGTTCATATAAACAGGCTTTGCCTTGCACGCATCAACCAGAACTTTTTTAAACTGGGCTTCATGTTTAACAAAATCCTTTTCGCCACTGCCAAATAAAAATCCAAATTTCAAATTGTGTTTGTTCGTTGCTTCAAACAAAGAACTTCTATCTGCTTCATCAGTGGGCCACCAAACCTCAATGCCATTGTAGCCGGCCTTTTTTGCTTTGGCACAAAACTCATCCCACGAACCAGAGAAGCCCCAATTTGTAGCGAAGATTAATAATGAATAACCAGCTTGTGATGTTTGCATAATTGGTTTGGCAAAAGTCTCTAACGATGATAATAGAACACCTGCACTAGCGGTAGCCGAGGTTGTAATAAATTGTCTGCGGTTGATTGGCATTTAAGCTATGATTTCGTGAATAACTTTTCCGTGTACATCGGTGAGCCGGAATGGACGGCCTTGAAATTCGTACGTAAGTTTTTCATGATCGAAGCCCAGTTGGTTCAAGATGGTTGCTTGTAAATCGAACGGAGTTGTTTTTCCATTAATAGCAGCGTACCCTATCTCATCAGTTTCTCCATGCGTATACCCTTTTTTAATTCCACCACCTGCCATCCATATCGTGAATGCTTCGGTGTGATGATCGCGACCTTTGAATGGATTCTTTTTTCCTTCCCGATTTTCGGCCATTGGTGTTCTTCCAAATTCACCACCCCACACTACCAATGTTTCTTCTAAAAGTCCACGTTGTTTTAAATCGAGAATCAATGCTGTCATAGCTTTGTCAAGAGTTCGACATTTGTTTACAAAACCCACGTCAATAGCCAGATCGGAATCAGTACCATGACTATCCCAACCCCAATCATAAATCTGTACAAAGCGAACTCCTTTTTCAACGAGCTTACGCGCCAGTAAAATATTGTTGGCCAAACAGGCCTCACCAGGTTTGGTGCCATACATTTCGTGTACGTTGGCGGGCTCATCATTTATATTCATTACTTCGGGTACAGAGATTTGCATCTTGAATGCCATTTCATACTGTGCAATTCTTGAAAGTGTTTCCGGATCGCCTTTTTCCTGGTAATGAATTTTATTCAATTCGTTGATTGCATCAATGGATGACTTACGCAATTCGCGCGTTACCCCATCAGGGTCTTTAATAAATAGCACGGGCTCACCTTCACTTCGGCATTGCACACCTTGATAAACGGAGGGAAGAAATCCACTGCCCCAAACACTTTTGCCAGCATCCGGATCTTTGCCACCAGAAGTAAGCACCACAAAGCCTGGCAGATTTTCATTCTCACTTCCCAATCCATAGGTAGCCCATGCGCCCATGCTGGGTCTACCCAGGCGAGCGCCTCCCGTATGCATTAATAATTGTGCCGGGCCATGGTTGAACTGGTCGGTTTGCATGGCTTTCAGAAAAGTAACTTCATCTACTACCGAAGAAAAGTGTGGCAAGTTTTCAGAAACCCACGCACCACTTTGTCCATGCTGTTTGAAACTTGCTTGTGGACCAAGCATTTTAGGAACACCCCGAATGAACGCAAACTTTTTTCCTTCAAGTAAAGAAGGTGGACAATCTTGACCGTCTAATTTATGTAGCGCAGGTTTATAATCGAATAATTCCAGTTGAGAAGGCGCACCTGCCATGTGTAAATAAATAACCGACTTTGCCTTTGGCGCAAAATGCGGAACTCTTGGCGCAAGTGGATTCGATGAGATTGATGAAATATTTTCTTTCGAAGTAAAGGGATTACAAGCACCAAACAAAGAAGCAAGTGCTAGCCCGCCCACACCACTGGCACAGTCGCGCAAGAAATGCCGCCTCGTTAAATTTTCGAGCCGCTGACGGTGCAGTTCTTTTTCTATTTGCTGGAAATTAAAATCTTTCACTAATTCTTGGTTACAAACTCATCTAAATTTAAAATAGCCGTTGCCACCATGGCCAATGCTTTTGTTTCAGGTAATTCAGTTTTTTGAGTTTGGCTGCTTACCAACTTTATATTTCCATGCTGATATTCTTTTAATGCAGTGTTATAAAGTCTTTCTAAGATGACTAATTTTTCCTTATTGATTTTTTGTCCCGTTGCAGATTCATACCCGAATGCAAGTTGATCATTCAACGAATTTTTGCTTCGCATTTGTCTTGCTAATTGATAGGATGCCTCCACATAAACAGAATCATTTAAGGTGACGAGTGCTTGCAAAGGTGTATTGGTACGAATTCGTCTGGCGGTGCATACTTCGCGACTAGCACCATCAAAAGTCATCATAGAAGGATAGGGGGCGGTGCGTTTCCAATACGTATAGATTGCTCTTCGATATTGATCATCGCCTTCACTTTTTTTCCAATCCTGACCATTCCAAGGGGACTTCCAGATTCCATCGGGTTGATAAGGCATTACACTTGGCCCATACATTTTTTCACTTAGCAAACCGCTAACAGCCAGCGCTTGATCGCGCAGTTGTTCTGCTGACAACCGCACGCGGGGCGATCTTGCGAGATAGATGTTGAGTGGATCTTTTTCCAGGTGTTCAGGAGTAATTTTTGAATCCTGACGATAGGTAGCGGATAAAACAATCTCGCGAATTAATTTTTTAAAACTCCAGTTATACTTGTGCATTAATTTCCAGGAAAGATGATC
>JBBSBG010000294.1:0-4358 GCA_038251495.1 Cytophagales bacterium | reverse complement strand
GAAGATAACGCCACGAAAGCCAGCAGGAATTTCAATCGGGTTAGTTTCAGCAAAAGCATACAAAACTGTTTTAAATAGAACTTATCAATCAGCCTGCAAAATTCCTGCAGTAGCATATCTCTGATAAACAAACCAACTTGCCGTCAAACTTATCCCCACGAAAAAAATAATCCCCGACAGGTCGGCCGCATAGTTTTTCTTTATATCCGCATCTGAATACGTATAGGTTGGCAAGTCTTTAAATTCATTCGCCTTCATTAACTCATTGGCAAACATGCGGGGTTTGAAATAATCTTTCCACACAAACGAAAAGTCAACTACTTGTTCTCGAAAGGCTGTGTAATGCGCGGTAGATGTGCCCGCAATTTCATTCAAACTGTTCTGCACTAAAATGGCCGGTGACAACCAACGAAGATTATTGACAGATGCTTGTTGTTTTGCCAACGCAGCATCATAGTTATCTAAAATTGGCTTGACAGATTGGTTTACAATATCGGCCGAAGCAAAGTAACTGAGTATCCAGGCGTAGCGATTCTCTTGCGTGGTATCTTTAGGCGCCAGTTCCGGATGCTCGCGATAATACGATTTCAAAATTTCATCAGCACGTTTGTTGGCTTCGGCACTTGCTACCCGGTATTGATGCAACATGTTGATGCGCGAGGGCACCGGGTACAAGCTGTTGGATACTTGCGAGATGATAGAAGGAACCAACAAAACAATTGCAAGCCAGATAGCCACTAAGGCAACCGCATTGTTACCGGATGATTTTCCAAATAGATTAATGAGGAATGAAAGTGTAAACCAAAACAGCATGTATAGCAACACGAGTGCAAACACTTTTAAAAGGCCGGAAGCATTTTGAAAAATGTCAACCCCATAAATAGTAACTGCTACTAAAATGGAGAGGATGACAATACCCGACAGAATGATAAACCTTAGAAAGAGCTTGCTCAACAACCACGAGAAAATAGAAACCGGCTGCGAGAACGTGAGCTTCATCACACCAGACTCTTTATCGCTCGATAAAATATTATAACTGAACGCCAACACCAGTAGCGGCAACAAATAGATGCAGACAAAAGCCAAGTCGAAACTGCCAAAGAGCAACTGCACAGGATTGGAGAGCTCTGAAAAACCCAACGTATAGGATTCGCCATAGATTTTGGGTTTGGCATAGTGCGTGAATAAATCGCTTTGCCCTGTGGAGATCAACGTAAGGGGCTGCACATCCATGGCTACAACGCGCGGTGCATCCCACGCTACATTAATTAACGAACGCGGATCGGCCCAACTCTCTTTAGGCAGTGGTTTCAACTTTTGTTCAGCCGAATCAATCTCGGCTTTTACCAGTGTTTCTGAGAGATTTGACTTTTGCTGTTCCTTTTCTATAGAAGTAATGCGGTCGTTTACTTTCTCACGTCCGTTGCGAACAGCAAAGAGTGTGATACTGAAAAATAGAACGAGCAAAATAAGAACCCACTTTTCGCGGATCAAAGAAGTCCACTCGTATTTGATGTTATGTTTTATCATAATGGTAGTGGTAAGATGTTAAGCGATTTTTATTTTATTAACGGCTGCGTATAACACAAGCGCAGATAGTACAAGCCAACCAAATAGTGTTGCCAGGTTACTGCTGTTGGTTCCAATAACTGAAGCATACGTGGGCGGTTCATAACTGAAATCCTCAACAGAGTTCCACAACGTTTCATCTTCCAGGTAATCCCAATCTCCGTACTTGGAGTTATTCATCAAGGCACCGTTCATCTTTCCAACCAATTGAATGCGATACTTTTCTGCGGCATTGGCAAAATCCCAATGTGCATGATAATCGGATCGGCTAATGGCCATGGATAAAAACCGAGTGGGCAAAAACGGAGACAACGCTGCGGTAGCCCGATATACTTTTGACTGATTGACGTAGGTGTCTTTCAATAATTGATAATGTTTAAAATAAATATCAGCCGTGTGCTTCTCACCCTCTTGCATGAGGAAGCCGTCCCAATTAAACGGCAACTGTTGCACGCTATCAACGCCATACTTTTTTAATGTTTCCTGTTCTAGTTTTTTTGATTCTTCGTTCCACGGGTTGTGTCCATCCAAGCCTTTCTTTTTATCCTCGGTAATCTGTTCTTCAAACTCCACTTGCGTGGGATAGGGATATAGGCTATCAGCAATGGCGGTAGAAATTTTAGGCATAGCGAGACACGATAAAATCCAAAGCCCCAATAAAATCACAAACGAAACATTTGACTTCTTTACCAGTGAAGAGATAACCAACGTGATATTGGTAAACACGGCATAGTAAACAAGATAGACACCAAAAAGAATGGTAAGCGCCCCGAGGCTAAACTCGCCATAGTCTTTTATGCCTGAAAGAAAAATGGCCGCCAGTACATACACCGGAACGATGATTAATAAAACCGGAATAAAAACACCAAACCATTTGCCCATTGCCAGTTTCCAGTTTGGCACCCCCTGACTTTTCAATAACCGCAAAGTGCCACTCTCCTGTTCGCGTGTAAACGAATTGAAGCCAATCAAAATAATCAGTAGTGGAATAATAAAGATCAACACGAAATCAGGACTAAGATCGCCAAAGCGCGAGAGGGCAGTCTGATCTTGTGCCGCCATGTATTGTGCTTCGTTGCGCTTGTGCGCTTCGAGATAAATGCTAACGCCTGAATATTTATCCACACCATTGTCAATCAACGTAAGTGGATATTTAGGTTTGAAGGCATACGTGCCGTAGTGTGCAGCCGAGTGCGGGTTCTTTTTACCCTGACCGGTCCATTCACTGCGTGCATTTACTTTAGCTTCATTGTGCTGGGCATTTACCGATTGGTAGTAGCCTTTGCTTACGAACAGTGCGGCCACCAATAACAGTAGCACGATCAATGCGGTAATCCGAAACCGTCCATCCCGAACAATTTCTTTTAATTCTTTAAGTGCTATTTTTAGTATCATAAAATTTTAGTTAAGTCTTGTTGAACTATTGACTATCGACCATTGCCTGTGGACTATTCAATTCATGTGTTTTAAATACAATTTTTCCAAATCGGTATGGTTGATCTGATCGGTGGTGAGCGACTCCACCAATTTTCCTTCTTTCATAATACCAATATGAGTTCCGGTTTCTTTGGCGCGAAATAGATCGTGTGTAGCCATTAGCGTAGCCACGCCTTTCTTGCTGAGTTGGGTAAGCAATTCAGAGAATTCATTGCTGGCTTTTGGATCAAGCCCTGAAGTAGGTTCGTCTAACAAAAGTACTTTTGCATCTTTGGCTAAGGCAAGTGCAACGCCTACTTTCTGGCGCATTCCTTTTGAGTAAGCAGAAACACGCTTATCGTGTTCATCGGCTTTCAACCCTGCATCCGTTAAAAAACTTCGAAGATTTTCAGTTACATATTTCTTTCCTGAAAGCCCCGCGAAATAATCTAAGTTTTCGATGCCACTCAGATTAGGATAGAGCGTTAGATTTTCGGGTATGTAGGTGAGCAGTTTTTTTGTTTCCAGCGGTTCTTGTGCAACATCTTTATCAGCAATAAATGCCTGACCGGATGTTGGTGCAATAAAGTTGAGAAATAAATTAATGGTGGTGGTTTTACCGGCACCATTAGCCCCGAGCAGACAAAATATATCTCCCGGGTTTACATGGAAAGAAACGTTGCTGAGGGCAGCAGTTCCGTTGTAGGATTTGGTAAGGTTAGTTGCTTTTAGCATAGGTTATTAATTTTAGTTAGGAGTCTATTCTTAATAAAAGTCTTTTTTCACCGTCATCTTGAATGGGTGGTGAGCGGTGCACGATGCCTTTGCCTTTTGGCCGCGCATTTATTTCACCTTTCAATATGGCCACTTCAAAAGGTTGTGTGGATTGAACTTGTGTGAAGTCCTTAATAATGTCTTCATTTTCACCAATCACTATCTTCTTTCGGTTCACATACTTATCTTCAATCCATTCAGTGCCTTTACCAACGTAGGTACAAAGCAGCCGCAGGTCGTAAGCGTCTGTATGGAACTTGCTACAAGCATCATTCGATACTACTTTCAGAATCAATCGTACGTGTGCAGCTTGAGTAACCTGAAGAAATGAAAGTGTGATCTCAATAATATCATGAGTCAACTTTACTTTGCCTGAAGAAAACAATCCCACGGCATTCAACTGATCGGTAACAAGAGCGGCTACGGATGCTGAAGTAACAACCGTGTTGATTCCTTTAAAGGATTCCTGTATGAGATGTCTTGCATATAAATCAATATCATCATCCACACGCCTTCTGCAGTAAACAAAGTTTACATCGGGCTGATGAATCAAGGCCAAATCATATAACCGCTCAACTTCTGCTTGTTGAAAAGTCTTT
>JBBSBG010000293.1:0-4361 GCA_038251495.1 Cytophagales bacterium | reverse complement strand
CCTCCAACGCTTCATGGTCATAACAAACACTTCTCCGCCCTCTAGGACTTTCTGCTGAGCAATCACAAAAGGTGTATTCACCTGATTTTTTGTCTAGTGAGATCACATCCGGTTCACCACCTGTTTTTTCCATTTCGTTGAGCGACCATAACTTTTCTAAATGGGCTTTCAACTTAGCTTCTACAGTTGCCCACTCAACGCCTTTATGACGATTCATGTTTTTTTTAAAACGTGTTTCTAATGCGCTCAATAGTTCAGCACTTTCTGGAGCAGATAACTTTCTTTTGATGTTTTTGATTTTGTTCATTCTTAATTGTTCAGCTTGCTTGATATGAGTTTAATCTATAACTAATCCTCCAATCCTTTGCCTTTAAGAATTTGAGGGATGTATTTTTCTATCCGAGACTCGCGGGTTTTCGATTGTTTTGCTGAAGAAAAATGAAGTAGATATCCCCGTTGTCTTCCTGGTGTAAGCGCATAAAAGGCTTTCTTCAAGCGCAAAGTTTTATCCAGTATATTTTTGAATTCGACTGGCATCTCAAATTCTGCAGTCTTTTTTTAGGGGCACGGTCAACCCTGCTTTCTCTATTTTGATAGCTTCCTTGATATAAGTTTTCAGTACGGCTTCACTAATTCCATCAACATGCGTGAACCGAATCTGTCGGGCTGCCTGCACATTCTTTGTTTGCTGAATAAGTGTGTGCTTAGGATTTTTTAACAAAGCACCTTTCATAAACAGAAGCTCACAGAAATCTTTAAATCCGTGTATCAACACAATGTTACTATCTTCCAACGTAAAGCAGGGGCAATCCCATTTCAGTTCTTCAGTAAGGCCACAGGAGAGCGCGATCTTACGTAGTAGATTAATTCTTCCTGCCACTTCGTGTCTTTAGTAAGAAACCAATCTACTTTAGGATTCATTTTAAAGAATTATTTAGTTAGCAATAGAAATAATAGGTTTATCTTTTGAAGGAGTAGATTTATTTTTCAATCACTTTGATTAGCGTCCCTGCGCTAAGCCTATCACTCAACTGCATCCCATTTAATATTGCTAATTCTTCAAACCGGGTTGATGGTACATTAAAATTCTGAAAAGCAGCCTGTACAGTCATTTGTTGGCGCACTGTTTTTATTCGTATCACTTCCGGCTTTCTATTTAGCTTATCGCTATCTGTGAGTGTTTTGAAATTTCTAATTGTGGAAAGGAATTCAGGTTGGTAGTTTGTAAATTTTGATAATTCTGAGATTCCCATCAAACTAAAAATATTGCCTTCATATTGAATCAAGGAGGAGAGTACTCTGATAGTACCGGTTTCCTGCTTCTGATCGGCTATCATTAATATGGAATTAAATCCATTGATACTTTCCTTTTTCGACTCGACTAAAGTAAGTTTATATTGCTGCAACATTTTGCTTGCCGTCTCATCCAACGAACCATTTCCCGCAAGGGTAAACATCAGCAATGCTTCTCCACTTTCAGGAGTCATTTGTACCTGTTGTGGTGTATTTTGAAGTTTCCAGCTACTGGGAATTGTAAACTGAAATTTCATCATAGGATGATAGAAAATATTGTTCTCAACAAATCCTTGTTTTGGATCTTCACCTAAAATTAGTCCATCAATTCTTTTTAAATAAGTGTCTCTGTTGATTTTTGGATTTGTTAATTTTAATTTAGTTTTCCATTGGCCGGCAAGTTTAGTCACGGTGATATTACGATCCTCCGAAGACGGATGTGTGGAGAAGAATTCAGGAATTTTCTCACCACCTGCTGCCTGCGTTTGTCGTGACAGTGTATTAAAAAATTCAGCCATTTCGGAAGCATCATACCCAATCCGGCTGGAATATTCCACGCCAAGTTTATCCGATTGTCGCTCCGCATCTCTCCCAAAACTCATCATGGCCAACTGCATTCCTGCCGAGAGTGGTTCAACAAATTCGGAAAGCTCTGGGATCAAGATCACACCGGCAATTATTCCAAGCTGGCCCAACATTGAATTTCTTTGTTGGATTACTGCGTGTCTGGCGGTTATATGACCTATTTCATGTCCTAACACTCCTGCGAATTCTGCTTCGTTGTTGAAATTGGCCAGGATGCCACGGGTGAAATAAACATAACCCGGAGTGGCAAACGCATTAACCACAGGTGAATCTACAATTGCAAATTGATAAGTAAGTTTGGAGCGGTCGGAAATTTTAACCATCGCCTGACCTTTTTCCTCGATGAATTTTTGTAAGCTCGGATCATCATAAGATCCAAAGAAGGCCATGATTTGAGGATCCGATGCTTGACCCATCGCGATTTCCTGCCGCTCGGACATCAAAACAAACTGTTTTTTTCCCGTTACCGGATTCATGGCGCAGCTGTACAAAAATAGGAG
This sequence comes from Cytophagales bacterium, assembly GCA_038251495.1. GTDB lineage: Bacteria > Bacteroidota > Bacteroidia > Cytophagales > Cyclobacteriaceae > ELB16-189. The sequence goes on along the minus strand of JBBSBG010000293.1, from coordinate 1,983 downwards.
AGCCATAGTAAAGCCAATATTCGCTATGTATGCATATGTTTTCATGGTGGGGTGATTCTAAAGCAAAGCGATGGTGCGTTGCTATTTATTGATCACTTCTTTCAATGTACTTAATTCATATCACTACTTACCTCTACTTCTCAGTAATATTTTTAAACGATAGCAAAAGTGTGAATTGTGTAATAGGAAGCCGAACATATATAACACTTTACTGATTTGAGCACTGCACCTTTGTGCGATTCTATAATTAATTGCATGTGGCCACTATAAGTAGTCACTGCTAACGACTTTTTTTTATTTTATTGTGCTTCACTTTTCTAAAACTAGAATATGAATCTTAAAAGAATTTTTGGTGCATTACTTACTGTACTTGGAATAGCAGGACTAATTTATGCCGCTATATTGTTTGTAAACAATAAAGGAACCGATAATGTGAAGGTTCTCTTCATTTATGGGGGGCTTGGTCTTTTATTTTTTATTTCTGGAATTAGCCTGGTGCGCACTACGAAAGACGAATCATAAGCAACGCCCGCGCTTCAATTATTTTATTTTTCAGGTTTTCTTTTTCTTCTTTAGTCGATTTTTATTACCGACTGCTAGATGTTTTTACTTCTGATGAAAAATCTGATAAACCTTCGGATGATATTGCCCTTACCACCAAGATAGCCAGCGAAGTGACGGACTATAATGGCTCACCGCTCTTCGCACCTGCGATGTTGATGACCGGCTGCAAAGGAAAACTAAACGGGTATCTTGAGATATTTAAAAGCAAACAACTCGTTGCAAAAGGAAGAATCATGCAATTGTGAAAAAGAAATTTGATGAACCTTTACAAAGATTTGATCATAAGGTGATGGTGCATGGATTGACGGCAGCGGGAGTTAAGTAAATATGAGCCATAGTTGGATAAGTGATTTCAAAAGGCATCGTCCTTGCAGAGACGATGCTTGACTAAAAAGTAAGCTCCAAGCTGGAAATTCTGCAGAACTTTTCAGAGTAGGGGAGAGTAAGCATACTTTGGTATGTTTGAAACTAGTATCGTTTGCTAATCTTCTTGCCCGCGAGCTTTCTATTTATTCAAGAAATTAACTGCAATAGATTTTCAGTCAATATCCTTGGCAACACTATCATCATATTTTTTTATCTCCTCTTTTAGACCGTATGGAAGTCCCGATACATTCCTTAATGAAAATCCTATGTCATCAGAGTTGTCATTGGGTATCACACTTATTTTTGAGTTGGTTTCGATAACAATAGCATAAATTTGCTTAATTGATTTTACACCTTTTTGTCTTATTGCAGCATATACTTCCGCTTTTAAAATCCTTTCTTTTTGTAGATTTTCTTCAATAAATTCTCCTTTGAGATAGTAACAGACGTGGGGTAGCTTTTACAACTTTTCGGAACAGTTCGGATTTTTTAATTATTTTGGTAGTTGCATATTGTAGAATGAGCAAAATCAAAATACCAATACATCCCTCGAATAAGGAAATGTCTTTTATCATTACGGTCGATGCGAAAATTGAACCTATTGAAACAGTTACTATCCAGTCAAAACTGTTTAATTCTGACATAGAACGTTTTCCTAAAACTCGGATATAAAAAATGAGTACGACATAAAGTACAACAGCAGAAATTATTATGCTTACGATGTCGCCTGCATTAAATATAAATGCTTTATTCATAATTCTTAAATTATATTACCCACCAAACTCAATGAAACCATTTTTTAAATTACGACCAAAATTGTTTTAACTACACTAAGCTGAAGATCTCGAAGCACAAAACTGTGAGGTGGCCCTCAACGTGATGCGAAGCATCTGAACCTACCATTTATTGCAGATGCTTTTATAAGCCTACACTTCTTTAGCTTCTATTTTTAAGATACAACTCTTGCACTAAAACAATTACAATAACAGTTAGTGGAGTTGCCAAAACCAATCCCCATGCCCCCGTCAGTGCGCCCATCAACAACTGTGCAAT
>JBBSBG010000292.1:0-4372 GCA_038251495.1 Cytophagales bacterium | reverse complement strand
TCTGTTTCAAAGCAGCATTTTCTTCTGAGTTTCTATTCAAGCTTTTTATCTTTTGACAAACTTTAAAGGTTGACCAGCGTTGCTCACCATTTCGTTTAAACTGATTTTTAGACATCGAATTTAAAACTGAGCGCTTCTTTAACAGAATTTGAGGTGTATAAATAAATTTAAATTCTCTGGAAGCCCGAACCCAAAAATCAAAATCTTCAAAGGCTAGTAACTCATCATAACCATTTAACTCATCAATTACTGATCTGCGAAACATCATAGTAGGTGAGCAAATAAAATACCGACCAATTACATCCTTGTATATATCCCCACTAGGGATTGTGTTATGAGGGTGCTTATCCGAATGAAGTCTTAGCAAATTACCCCGTTCATCCATGTGCTCGGCATCAGAAAAAGTTACTCCATAATTTAGTCCTGATTCTACAAGTGCTTTTACTCCAACCGCAACCCGCTCAGGCAACAACACATCATCGGCAGCAAAATCAATACAAAACGCACCCGTTGAAATATGAAATGCTTTGTTAAACGTTTTACAATAGCCAAGGTTTGATGCATTGACCAATAGTGTTGTTTTCAAATGCTTTGCTATCCAGCGTTTAATAACTTTCACACTGTCATCTGTGCTTCCATCATCAATCACGATCAGCTCAATAGGCTTATAAGTTTGAACCATCACTGAATCTAAAGCCTCAGCAACAAACCGAGCTTGATTATAACAAACACAAATAATAGTAACAAGAGGCGAACTCATAACACGCTGGTAAATGTCGATTTGCTTGTTACAACTCCCCCAATGCTTGTTTTAAAATGAAGCAGCGATTTATTTACATTTCCATCTATCATCGAAGTACCCAAATCAATCATGCAGAACTTATGTTTTAAAGCATACTCATAAATTCCTGAGATTAAAAAAACCACCGGACTAATTCGATTATGAACTTTGGCATGCCCATAATAAAATGTGTAAAGAATTTGGTTGTTTACGCGAATCACAATAGCGGCTGCACTAATTTCTGATTCCATTCCAACCTTGAAAAACAAAAGTTGATCAGGAAATACTAACACTAATTTCTTCAATTGAGGCAATGTCATAGAGAGTGATTGGCTGCGCTCCTTCCGGCAGGAAGCAATAAAAGAATACAACTTACTAAGTTGCCTCTTATCAACCTGCTCAACGTGAAAAAGTTTTGCCGCTTTTATCAATTTTTGTCTTTCCGAAACTTTGATTTTTCTTCGATAAAGTTTCTCGTCAACTAAAATGATACTGGAAATCTCCTCACTGAGTGCAAATTTAGAATTCAATAGCGCATCTTTTAAAAGATGTACCAGGCCTGTATTGTATAAATCGGGGAGATTACGAATTACGATTTTATTTACACCCCTTTGTATCAACTTCTGCTGAATTTGAATTACAAAGTCTTCTAGTTGCTTTTGACTAAGCTTTCTGTAAATCTCAACACCACCAAATGGTGCACGTAACGGACTACTTGCTTCTTCAGCTTTGACCTGAAAAGAAATTCGCGCGCTTACTTTGTCTGATTTTATTTCGCGATACTCAAACACATGCCAGCCTTTTTTGGATTGAAGTAGCAGATGCCTTGGATCGTTAAACAAATATTGAGCACCCGGTAAAAAAGGTGAACTTAAATCTGCAGTATGATGAAGGTAAAATTTCAAACAGAGCAAAAATAAACTAAGCTTTGGTTTTAACCTTGCTCCAATCTTTAAACTGCCAAAATACCAAACCGGTTGTAAGGTGATTTCCTTTCACATCATGAATTTTTATTTCGCAAGGCACCACCACCGACTCTTGAGTTTGCAAAGGTAAAATCACTTTTTCATTCAACCATTCTTGCGAAATGGAAAACTCGGCCACGGCATCCATCTTTCCCTGATAATGATAATTCATTTCTAGGCGCTGCATAATCATCCTATACTTCTTCATATCCAAACTACTCAACAGTAAGAAACCAGTTGTAAATTCTGATATTGTCGCAAGGCCACAGGCATGTAGTCCACGAATGTGGTTAAAATTACTTCGTCTGTAAGGTATAAGAGTTGTTAACCTATAATCTTCTATTTTTAAAATCCTAAAACCGTGCGGTTTATTAAACGGAACCATCCTATTTAGCGACCAATTCAATACTTTCAAATAAAAAGCTGAATGTTTTGCTTTTTCCAGTATTTTGGCAGCATCCATCATATCAAAAAATTTAGTTTGAACTAAATACGAGTTACGATTTTTAATTTATATAATGATAACCTTCATAAAAGTTCAATCTCCAAATACGAGTTATTTATAAAACTTCTTCTTTCTAAGAAATCCCCTTCTTACCTTGACTTTTTAATAGACCGCTAATGGACCTTACAAAAAAGCAGCCCACCTTCTTCCTTGCCCTTATTCCTATCGCGATACTGATTTTTTTACTCACCGTCAATGTAATTGTTCTTGGGTCAAATGCGATCACAGGTGCCAATCAGATTGCTTTGCTGCTTGCAGCAGGTGCGGCAGGTATTATATCCTTTCGGCTGGGCTACACCTGGAAAGAAATTGAAGGAAGCATTGTAAAGAGTATAAGTTCGGCAATGGCTGCTATGCTGATTCTTCTGGCAATTGGCTCGTTGTCGGGCACCTGGTTGCTTAGCGGCATTGTGCCATCCATGATTTACTACGGATTAAAAATTTTAAACCCCACCATTTTTTTAGTTGCCGCATGCATTGTTAGCGGAATAGTATCCATTGCTACAGGAAGCTCATGGTCAACTGTAGCTACGGTTGGCATTGCCCTATTGGGAATTGGAAGAGCCCTTGACATCAGCGAAGGTGTGATTGCCGGAGCCATAATTTCGGGTGCGTACTTTGGCGATAAAATGTCACCGCTTTCTGACACTACCAACCTTGCCCCTGCTATGGCAGGTACGGATTTATTCACACACATTAAATATATGGCGTGGACTACGTTCCCAACGTTGGGGATCACGCTCATTATCTTTTTTATATGGGGGTTCACATTAGACACCACTCAGGCAGCTGCCGATAGTTCATCTGTTCTATTAGCATTAGAAGATAAATTCAATTTGAATCCGTTCCTTTTCATTGTTCCAGTTTTGGTTATTGTGATGATTGTTAAAAAAGTACCGGCATTGCCGGCATTACTTGCCGGTGCATTATTGGGAGGAATTGCTGCCATCATCTTTCAGCCGCAAATCATCGAACAAGTTTCCGGGATTCAAGGAAATTATCTGAAAGCATCCTTCATTGCTGTGATGAATGCGATGACAACCTCAATTAATATACAAACCAGCGACCCGATGATTACGGAATTGCTTACCGCAAAAGGTATGAGTGGCATGTTAAATACAATCTGGCTGATTTTGTGTGCTATGATTTTTGGAGGGGTAATGGAGTCATGTGGATTATTAAAAGCCATTGCTGAACAAATTATAAAGTTCGCGCACTCAACAGGTTCTCTGGTTGCATCCACTGCCGCAACGTGTATCTTCTTCAACTTTACAGCTTCTGATCAATACATGGCCATTGCCGTTCCCGGTCGCATGTATGCTGACACCTATCGTAAGCGTGGTTTAAAACCTGAAGTATTAAGTCGAACATTAGAAGATGCTGGTACAGTAACCTCCGTTTTAATTCCATGGAATACCTGTGGAGCTACACAAGCCAATGTGCTGGGCGTTGCTACTATGGTTTATGCACCCTATACTTTTTTCTGTTTGATCAGTCCGCTAATGACTATTCTACAGGCTTACCTCAACTTTAAGATTCGCAGGCTTGATGACCCCAAAGAGTAACCAACGCACTACCATTACCCACGAAGAAATTACCGAGCTTCCGCTTGGTGCTTTCGAAGGAAAAGTTGTAGTGGTTTCAGAAGAAAAAAATCTGCCTCGCGTGTTTGCCGAGATAAACAAACACGCTATTGTCGGTTTTGATACCGAGACAAAGCCTGTGTTTGTGAGCGGGCATCAAAACAAAGTATCGCTCATGCAAATCGCTTTGGCGGATACGGTTTTTCTTATACGGCTTAAGCAAACGGGCATGCACTTAGCCATAACTGACTTTTTAGAGAACGAAAAAATATTAAAGGCAGGTGTTGCTTTGCGCGATGACATAAAAGGTTTGCAACGATTGAAACATTACGAACCAGCCGGATTTATTGAGTTGGCGCAAATGAGCAAAGAAGCTGGCCTGGAAGTGGAGAGTGTGAAAAAACTGGCAGCACTTCTATTGGGAATCAGAATTTCTAAAAGTGCACAAACCAGCAATTGGGAAGCTGAAACATTGAATGAAAAACAAATCAGCTATGCCGCTACCGATGCGTGGGTATGTTTGGAGATTTACAATCGA
>JBBSBG010000291.1:0-4378 GCA_038251495.1 Cytophagales bacterium | reverse complement strand
GACAACGGCAGCTATGCCCGTGATAAGCGAGGCCACAAAAAGAAATAAGCGTGAAAAATTATGGCGACCATCGCGCCAGGCCATCAACCAAACCCATCGATCTTTAAAGATAGATCGAACCTCGCGTTTTATCTTAATTATGTATTCAATCATGCAAGATTCAGAATCCGTTCGCTCACTAATTTACCGCCTTTCATCTGCAAGATTCGTTCTGTCTTTTGTGCCAACTCAAGATTATGGGTTACTAAAATCAAGGTTGTTTTTTCTTCGCGATTCATTCCAAAAAGTAAATCGGTTATCTGTGTTGCATTCTCTTCATCTAAGTTTCCGGTAGGTTCATCGGCAAATAAAATACGGGGCGAGGTAATAAAAGCACGCGCCAATGCCACACGTTGCTGTTCGCCACCCGACAGCTGGGTTGGGTAATGACTGAATCGCTCACTCAACCCAACTCGCGCCAGTAAGTCTTTTGCTTTTGGTGCTACATTCTTTTCGCCACGAAGTTCGAGGGGTACCATAACATTTTCGAGCGCAGTGAGTGTAGGCAGCAACTGGAAATTCTGAAATACAAATCCCACAAACTGATTCCGGATATAGGCTCGGTCGTCTTCATCCATGGCATTCAACTTGAAACCCATGAGCGAGATAATGCCGGAGGTTGGCACATCTAACCCGGCACAAAGACCTAACAATGTTGTTTTGCCGCTACCCGATGGTCCGATGATGGTGAGACTTGTACCTTGAACAGCTTCAAACGATACATTATCGAGGACGGTCAAATTATTTTCGGCTGATTTATAAATCTTGGTAAGCCCCTCGGCCTTCAAAACGGTTTCTGGCATGATTATTTAGATTAACAGATCAGGATTTAAATGGTTTATTCAGTAAAATTGTTTCAAGTTAAATACCAACCCACGTAATATTATGGTAGTCGGCAAAAAAGTATTATTTATTGTAAGCTTTCTGTTTATTCAAGCCGTTCAAACTCCTAAAGTAATTCTTTTTTTTGGGGACAGCCTGACAGCCGGCTATGGTTTATCAACCGAAGAAGCATTTCCTGCACTGATTGAAAAAGAGTTAAACAAGTCGGACAAAAAAGTAAAAGTTGTCAATGCCGGATTGAGTGGCGAGACTACAGCGGGCGGCTTGAGTCGCATTGATTGGATACTGCGGCAACCTGTTGATGTTTTTGTTCTGGAACTAGGTGCCAATGACGGACTACGCGGCCTGCCCTTGGAGCAAACACGCAAGAATCTTCAAAGCATTATTGATAAGGTAAAAGCAAAATATCCGGATTGTAAGATAGTGCTGGCGGGCATGATGGTGCCACCAAATATGGGCAAGCAATACACCGAAGAGTTTAGAAATATTTATCCCTATCTAGCCAAAGCAAATAAGGCAACATTGATTCCATTTATTTTACAAGATGTTGGTGGCATCGAAAAACTAAACCAAGCCGATGGCATACACCCCAATGTTGAAGGCCATAAAATAATTGCCAATAACCTGAAGAAGGTTTTTGAAAAGCTTATCTAAATAGTTGTCTCAAGCGAAGATCGTAAAAATCGACTAATTCATGGCTTTACGCATTGCACGATTTTAACCAACCTTAATTCAAATTAATTGCTATGAAAGCCATTGAAATAACTTCCAAGACCGATAAAGCAGGTAATCTTAGAATAGACTATCAATTAGATAAATCAGAAAGTAACGTTCGCATACTCATATTGTTGGACGAGGATTCTGAAGCGAATGAAGCCGACTTGTGGTTAAAATCTGCATTAAAGAGTCCAGCCTATAATTTTCTAAATGACGAAGAAGAAATTTATTCTGTAAAAGACGGAGAACCAATTTCATGATTAGAGGTTCAATTGTACTGGTGGCATTTCCATTTGATAACTTTTCTACTTAAAAAGTTAGACCAGCCCTTTGCCTAACTTCGGAAATAGGGAAGCATGAGCATATTATTGTTGCCTTTATCTCCAGTAAAATTCCAGATGAACTGTGAGACAGTGATTTATTGCTAAGTCAACAGTCATCTGATTATGGGGCAACCGGATTACTCGTTGAATCTGTTATTAGCCTTCATAAGTTGGCGACCATCCCAAAGTCATTGGTCAAAAGAAAATAAGATACACTTGGTGAATCTTCAAAGAAACTGGTGGTGAGTAAAATAATACAACTTATCGAATCATGATTTCTTTTCTATCTAACGACTTTCTTTAATCCTGCACTGATTTTATCGACCCACAGGGTGTACATTTTTTCTGATGGATGTAATCTATCACCTGCCACAAGTTCTGGTTCATCCAAGCCTCTTCTTGAGATTTCGGTGATATCAAAATAAGTAATCCTATACCTGTCTGTTATTCGTTTATTGATTTCATTAAACACATTGAGCTGAGTTGTAATTGATTCTTGCTTCGATTTCCCGTAAGGAGTAAATCCATAATCGGGAATAGAAACGACAAACACGTTTTTGTTTTTTCCTTTGGCTAAATGAATGGCAGTCTTCAACAATTCTTCAAACTCAACTTCATATTGTTTGGCCGACTTACCCTGATATTGATTGTTAACGCCAATTAAGAGCGATACCAAATCATACTCTGCTTTTAGATCGGCTGTCTTAATTGCACCAGCAAGATCATCGGTGCGCCAACCCGTAGTAGCAATAATTTTTGGCTTGGAGATGTTTAACTTCTTTGCCAATTGATTAGGCCAGCTGTCTTGTTCCGCTACACTTTCACCGATCGTATACGAATCGCCCAAGGCGAGAAACTTAAATTCTTTCTTTTGCATTGGCATAAAAAGACTGAGAATAATAAAATTGAAATAGAGAATCATTGCCAACAAGATAAGTAAATATCTCCTTCATTCAGGATAGACAATTCAAATATTGTTACTTTGAAACTCCAAAGAACAACTATCACCTTGAGATATTTCTCAATTATAATATTTTATACCACTATATCATCCCTGTGGGATTCTGACTTTACTTCTATTGTTCTTACTAGCGATATTTCCTCCCTCCGGGATTCTATATTCATTGACTCAATCAATTATTCTCAAATATATCATGCTTACATTTATAACACTAAAACTATAGCTCCGTTAGGAGCGACATATAGGTAAAAACAGTTAACGCGTAACCCAGAATCCCGTTAGGCGTGCCTCCTGAAGCATGCGGAGGGCAGGGATGACATGCTTTTTATAACACACGATCGTTCATATTAAAATATAGTTACCATGAAATATTTATCCCTTGCACTTTTGATTGTAACTAGTAATGTTTGGAGTCAATCCTTGTCGTTAAAACCCTTTGATATTTCCATCAATTCTTCCTTTCGCGGATTATCAGTAGTTGATGATTCGGTTGTGTGGGTTAGCGGCAGCCAGGGTTGGGTGGGGAAAAGTTTAAACGGTGGTAATGATTGGGACTTCAAACAAGTGCCGGGGTTTCAAAAATCTGAATTCAGATCGCTGTATGCGTTCAATAAAAACTCAGCCATCATTGCTAACTCAGGCTCTCCTGCCAATATTTTGATTACTAAAGATGGTGGCGAAACCTGGAAAACAGTTTACTCGAATTCGCATAAAGATGTTTTTTTTGATGGGGTTGACTTTTGGAATAACGCCAACGGCATAATTTACGGAGATCCGATTGACGGTAGAATGTTACTGCTCACTACAAATGATGGTGGCAAGTCATGGAATGAAGTACCGGAAAAACAACGCCCACAATTAAATGAAGGTGAAGCTTCCTTTGCAGCAAGTGGTACCGGCATCCGGTGTTATGATAAATCAAGATTGTTAATCTCTACGGGCGGAAAAGTTTCCAGACTGTTTACTACTTCCAACCTTGGAAAATGGTGGAAGGTTTACTCGCCACCCATTATACAAGGCGAAAGCAGCGCTGGAATTTTTTCGTTTGCGTTTCGTGATAAAGGAAATGGAATTGTTGTAGGTGGCGACTATGTGCGCGATACTCTGGCTACGCAACATATTTTTCTAACTAACGATGGTGGTAACACATGGGCGCAACCTGCAACCCCTACCCGCGGCTATCGCGAATGCGTAGAATATATTTCAAGCACGCAGGTACTTGCTGTTGGCCCAAAGGGCATTGATATTTCAAATAATAACGGACTGGATTGGACACCACTGGCAGATGAACAGGGATACCATGTAGTAAGAAAAGCACGACATGGAAATTTGGTTGTGGTGGCTGGCAATAAAAAGCTGGCGCGGATAATTAATAAATAAGATCCTTGAAAATCTCATGAATAAGTGCACAATACCGTCCTCTTTGGGCGGCTATATGCACCTATCGGCTACGCTTCATATAAGAAATTCGGTAATTGCATATATTAGGATGTTG
>JBBSBG010000290.1:0-4388 GCA_038251495.1 Cytophagales bacterium | reverse complement strand
TTTTGTCAATTGTGAATTAGATAAAGAACTCGAACAACAAATAACGATTAACATAAAACGATAAGATATGGCAATACTATCAAAAGATGATGCTAAGAAAATTTTAGAGAAGGTTATCGGATTCTCTAAAGCCGATGGCATTGAAGCAAACTTAAACGGCACTGATGGCGGCAACATTCGTTATGCGCGTAACAGTGTGAGTACCGCTGGCGAGAACAGTGATGTAAGCCTTTCGGTACAAACTTTTTTCGGGAAAAAATCAGGTGGTGCCAGCATCAATGAATTTGATGATGCTTCCTTGGAGAAAGTAGTAAGGCGCGCTGAAGAGTTGGCACAACTTGCTCCTGAGAATCCAGAGTTTATGGATTTACTAGGACCACAATCGTATGGTGCCGAACCAAAAACATTCATTGAGTCTACCGCTAAGATTACGCCCGACTATCGTGCGCAAGCAGCTGCCAACAGCATTGAGCCTGCCTCGAAGAAAGATGTAACCGCTGCCGGGTTTTTAGAAGATAGCCGTGGGTTTTCTGCAGTGATGAATAGCAAAGGAATGTTTGCGTACAATCAATCGACAAGTGTCGACTTTACAGTAACCATGCGCACGAATGATGGCACCGGTTCGGGTTGGGTAGCGCGTAACTTTAATGATGTTAGTAAATTAAATACAGCAGAAGCTTCGCGCATTGCTATTGACAAAGCATTACAATCGCGGAATGCAAAAGCGATTGAGCCGGGTAAGTACACAGTTATTCTTGAACCCAATGCAGCCAGTGATTTGGTTGGATTAATGTTTCAAGGTTTTAATGCCCGCACGGCTGATGAAGGTCGCAGCTTTATGTCGAAGAAAGGTGGCGGCACCAAGTTGGGCGAAAAAATTGTTGATGAACGTATACATATTTATACCGATCCGTGGAATGAAGAAGTTCCGGTAGGCAATTGGGCTGGTGGCGGTGGTGGCCGATTCGGTGGCGGGGGTGGCCAACCGCGTAAGAAAATGGATTTGATAAAAGATGGTGTTGTTTCCAATCTTATCTACGATCGCTATTGGGCTTCACAAAAGAATGTAGAGTCAACCCCGTTTCCGGGAAACCGAATTATGGTGGGCGGCACAGCCTCTATTGAAGACATGATTAAAGACACAAAGAAAGGTGTGTTGGTAACACGCTTCTGGTACATCCGCGCGGTTGATCCACAAACCTTGCTCTTTACGGGCCTTACCCGCGATGGTACTTTCTATATTGAAAATGGAAAGATTAAACATCCGGTAAAAAATTTCCGCTTCAATGAAAGCCCAATTATTATGTTGAACAACCTGGAAACACTGGGCAAGCCGATGCGCGTAGATGGATCATTAATTCCTGCTATGAAGATCAGAGACTTTACCTTCTCAAGCCTTTCAGACGCAGTTTAAATGGAATTGTTTGTTTGATTTTAAGATCCCCGAGCGCAAGCTTGGGGATTTTTTGTTTTTAGATTTAGCTAGAAAAAACGTAAATTGTAGCAAACCATTAATCTTATGTCAACTATTGAACTAAGGAAACGGCTAATTGATAAAATTCAAAAGACCGAGAACGAGGACTTACTTGCGGAAGCTTATAGATTACTTGAGCTGGAGACAGAAGACATTGAAATTTACAAGCTTAGCGACAGCCAGAGAAAGGCTATTAGCGAGGCTCGGCAACAGATCAATAGCGGACAATCTTTAACGGATGAGCAGTCTAACAAGGAAATAGACGAATGGCTAAGCAAGTAATTTGGTCGCTTAGAGCACAAAATGACAAGAAGGAAATTTTGGATTATTGGAGACTGCGAAACAAGTCAAACGCTTATAGTAAAAAATTAAACGAGTTATTTAAAGAGTCAATTAAAATCATCCTTGACTTTCCGCAAATCGGAAAAGTGACTGACGACACGAGAGCAAGAATCAAACTAGTTAGAGATTACTTAGTAATCTACGAAGAGACTGAAAGTAAAATATTCATTTTAACAATTTGGGACAGTAGGCAAGACCCTGATGAGCTTAAAAAGATTTTGAAATAAACAGCCATGGCTAATAAAACGTGATCGATACTTTACCTTCTCAAGTCTTTCAGACGCAGTTTAAATGGAATTGTTTGTTTGATTTTAAGATCCCCGAGCGCAAGCTTGGGGATCTTTGTTTTAGCAAAGTCCGAAATCGAACATCCATTTGCACAGCCAGTTTTAAATTGCTAACTCGAATTACAGAACTTTTTTAAATTCTGACCGTCTTACATAAGTATTGTTGAAGAGCCATTAAACTTTAAATTCAATCCATTTGAAACGCAGAGATTTTATTTACCTAACAGGCATGGGCGCAGCGGCCACCATGATTCCTGGCATGCAGGGGATGGGCAATCCCATCGATCCGGCACGTGCGCTTGAGCAGGTGGACGTAACGCTAAAAAAACAATTAGCCGATGTTGCCTTAAATGCTGCACGAAGTAAAGGTGCCACTTATACCGATGTGCGCATCGGTCGGTACCTCAATCAATTTGTTGTTACGCGCGAAGACAAAGTGCAAAACATCGTCAATACCGAATCGTATGGTTTGGGTGTGCGCGTAATAGCCAATGGTTGTTGGGGTTTTGCGGCCACAGATAAAATGGATAAAGACAGCATCGCGAAAGCAGCGGAGACAGCCGTTGCCACAGCAAAAGAAAATGCCAGATTGCTTTCAGAGCCTGTTCAACTTGCACCTCAGAAAGGCTATGGCGAGGTAAGCTGGAAAGCACCCATTGAGAAAAATGGGTTTGAAGTTCCTATAAAAGAGAAAGTTGATTTGTTGTTGGGTGTTAATGATGCGGCCATGAAGTCGGGCGCAAACTATATAACCTCTTTATTGTTCCTTATCAACGAACAAAAATATTTTGCATCCACCGATGGTTCGTACATCGATCAGGATGTTCATCGCATCTGGCCGGCCTTCTTCATTACCAAGATTGATGCGGCTACCGGTAAATTTGAAACGCGTAATACACTAAGTGCACCTATGGGCATGGGGTATGAGTATCTCGACCACAGGCCGCAGGATAAAATTATAGGGGGCGGTGGTGTGTCACTATATAAAGGTCGTTATGATATGCTTGAAGATGCCAAAGCAGGTGGTGCACAGGCAGGTGAAAAATTAAAAGCAAAATCAGTAGAGCCCGGGAAGTATGATTTGATTCTGGATCCATCACACTTATGGCTAACCATTCACGAATCAGTAGGTCACCCAACTGAGTTAGATCGCGTGTTGGGCTATGAAGCAAACTTTGCGGGAACAAGTTTCTTAACACTGGATAAGTGGGAATCGAAGAAATTTAAATTTGGAAGTGACATCGTAAATTTTGTTGCTGATAAAACACAAGTCGGTTCATTGGGCGCTGTTGGTTATGACGATGAAGGTGTTGGTTGTGGTAAGTGGGATATCATTAAAGATGGAGTACTCGTAAACTATCAAACCATTCGCGATCAAGCACATATTCTTGGATTGAAAGCATCGCAAGGTTGCTGCTATGCGGATAACTGGAGCAGTGTTCAGTTTCAGCGGATGCCAAACGTGTCGTTACAACCTGGAAAAGAAAAGAAGAGTGTGGAGGATTTGATTAAAGGCGTAGAAAAAGGAATTTACATTATTGGTGATGGCTCATTCTCCATTGATCAGCAGCGCTACAATTTCCAGTTTGGCGGACAACTTTTCTATGAAATCAAAAATGGAAAAATTGTTGGTATGCTTCGCGATGTTGCTTATCAGGCAAATAGCCAGGAGTTTTGGAATTCGTGCGTAGGTATTGCAGACGCTAGCGATTACCGATTAGGTGGTGCGTTTGGTGATGGCAAAGGTCAGCCGCCACAAAGCAATTCAGTGTCGCATGGTTCTTCTACTGCGCGCTTCAATGGAGTTAATGTTATAAACACAGCACGAAACATCGGATAATACCATGACTATACTTACAAAAGATGAGGCCCAGGCTTTACTAAAAAAAGTGCTGAGCTATTCAAAAGCAGATGAATGCGAAGTGAATCTTAGTGGCACTGATAGTGCAAATATTCGATATGCGCGCAATGCAGTTTCTACAAGCGCCAAGGTGAGCCAAAGTCAATTGGTTGTTTCTTCTGCGTACGGAAAAAAATCAGGTGTTGCTACTATAAATGAATTTGATGATGCATCGCTTGAAAAAGTAGTTCGCAGATCGGAAGAGTTAGCACAACTTGCTCCGGAAAATCCTGAGTATGTTTCATTCTTAGGACCACAGCAGTATGCGGAACCAAAAACATACATAAAGGCAACTGCCGATATCACCCCTCGATTGCGTTCTGATCTTGTTGCCCAGAGTTTGGAGGTTGCCAAAGCAGGTAAGGCAGTGGCCGCAGGTTTTTTG
>JBBSBG010000289.1:0-4391 GCA_038251495.1 Cytophagales bacterium | reverse complement strand
TGAGCTGCAGGAAAATGCCCGCAACGAAATTTTGAAAAGTTTTGAAACCAAGACCACTGCGCTTTTGCACGGAGTTACTGGTAGCGGTAAAACTGAAATTTATATTGACCTGGTTAGAAAAGCACTCGAAGGCGGTTCGCAAGTATTATTACTTTTACCCGAAATTGCGTTGACCACTCAAATCGTTCAAAGGCTTAAGAAAATGTTTGGCAGTGAAATGGGTGTTTATCATTCCAAGTTTTCAGACAACGAACGGGTAGAAGTTTGGAATGGCGTGCTTACAGGTAAGTTTCGGTTTATCATCGGTGTTCGTTCGGCTATATTTTTACCTTTTGATAATCTTAGTTTATTGATTGTAGATGAAGAACATGATTCATCCTATAAACAACACGACCCAGCCCCGCGCTACCATGCCCGTGATGTAGCCATGGTAATAGCGCAAATCCATCATGCAAAAGTTTTGTTGGGTAGTGCCACACCCTCCACCGAATCATACTATCAGGCTATTACTGGCCGCTATGGTTTAGTTTCGTTAACACAACGCTTTGGTGAAGCTCAACTTCCTGAAATTGTTTTTGCTGATTTAAAAATAGAGAAGAAAAGAAAAATCAATAAGGGCGAGTTCTCTTCTTTACTATTGAAGGAGATACAATCTACCATTGATAAAAAAGAGCAAGTGATTGTTTTTCAAAACCGCAGAGGATACTCGCCCCTAGTGCAGTGCGAAGATTGCAGTTGGGTGCCTAAGTGTATTAACTGTGCGGTAAGTCTCACCTATCATCAATATCGGCATGCGTTAATTTGTCATTACTGTGGTTATCGCGAAGAGTTGCCGAATCAATGTCCTGTTTGTTCAAGTAAACGAATTCTTACCCTTGGGTATGGCACAGAAAAATTAGAAGAAGAATTGAAGTTTCATTTTCCAGAAACAAAAATCCAACGAATGGATTTAGATACTACACGATCGCGATCAGGATATGAAACTATTATTGAAGGCTTTGAAAAAGGAGAAACGGATATTTTGGTAGGCACACAAATGGTTACGAAAGGTCTTGATTTTGATCGCGTAAGTTTGGTGGCAGTGTTTGACACCGATCGCATGATGCACTTTCCTGATTTCCGGTCGTATGAACGAGCGTTTCAACTAATCACGCAGGTAAGCGGTCGGGCGGGGCGCAGAGAAAAGCGAGGCAAAGTAATTTTACAAACTTCTGATCCTAAACATCCTCTATTTCGATACGTAATTGAAAATGATGTTACAGGTTTTATTCAAGATCAGTTGCACGACCGGGACGAAAATCATTATCCACCCTTTACCAGGTTGATCGATATTACTATTAAACACACCGATAAAAAAATCGCAAAAGCAGTTGCCGATACATTGGCTAATCAATTAAAAGAGAAGTTAAGAGGCGTTCGCATCTTGGGTCCAGGCGAGCCCATGGTTTCTAAAATAAGAAACGAATTTCTAATGATAATTTTACTAAAGATAAAACGCGATCAGGGAAAATTGAGCGAAATCAAATCAGTTCTATATAATGCAGCCAATGATTTGCAACAGATTAAAGAATACCGAAACGTCAAAATTGTTTTTGATGTTGACCCGGTCTAAGCCCTAATTCAAAATATCCCAATCTTCATTTAATATGGGTATGGCTTGGTGCGCGGTAAGATCAAATTGACAGGGTACAACGGAAACGTAATTATTCGCAATAGCCCACTCATCATTGTCTTCACCCTTATCAAAATTTACAAAATTGCCAGTCATCCAAAAGTAACTTCTTCCATTAGGATCGAACCGCTGATCAAAATTCTCCACCCACTTTGCATTTGCCTGTCTGCAAATTCTAATCCCCTTAATTGTTTCATTTCGCTTAGGCGGAATATTGACATTGAGCGCAACTCCTTTTGGCAAACCTTTCTCTAAAACTTGTTTTGCAATTTTTTTAACAACATCATGTGTATGGGAAAAGTCTGCCTTATGGCTATAGTCACAAAGAGAAAATCCAATCGCAGGCACACCTTCAATAGCACCTTCAATAGCCGCTGACATGGTGCCCGAATAAAGCACACTGATGGAGGTATTACTTCCGTGATTGATGCCACTCACTACAATATCGGGCTGGCGACTATCTTTTAAAACAAAATGGCGTGCCATCTTCACACAATCAGCCGGAGTGCCTGAACATTCAAATGCCCGAACTCCGTCAAATATAAAAGACTCATTTAACCGCAATGTATCACCCACTGTTATCGCATGCCCCATACCCGATTGTGGTCCATCGGGTGCAACCACTAGCACTTCACCCAGTTCTTTCATCACATTAATTAAACTAAGAATTCCGCGTGAGGTAATACCATCATCGTTAATAACTAAAATCAAAGGTTTATTCATAAATTGAGGCGTTCAGTTCTTTTTAAAAAGAGAGTTATAATATTCAATGATGCGGCCCAGTTCGTACTTATCATCGAAGTTAAGTCGATTCTTCTTAGCAAATCTTTCAACATCGTCTGACTTAGGACGCATCATATCAAGCCAGTCATTTTTCTTACCTCTGAACTCATCAAGTTCTCCGTTTTCCTTCAACAAAAAATATTTATAAACCAAGACTGGCCCGCTAACCGAGCCATAATAAAAAAAAGGCGAAGCGGTGGTTCTATACTCCAACAACTCACGACAAAGCACGGTCAACTTTCCTTCTTCTACTAATTCAAAGAATGTAGGTACTTTGTATTGCGCTCCTTGCGAATAGGGCAATGAATAAAAGCTGCGATAGCGTTTTACGGTTTCGTCAAATATTTCATAGTACAAAACTTTTCGAGAGGTAAAGCTCTCCAATTTCTTATCAACCTCAACTTGTAGAATGTCATTTGACATATCGTATTTTAAAGTACCACGCAAGGTATCGCCTGAATCAAGTACGGCTCTTCCCGAGTGCCACAACTCAAAAGCAAACTGTTGCGCAGCCAAAGGCAGCGATGCAAATCCTAAAATAAAAAGAAGAAGAATTCTCATTTATGTTTTAAAATTGAATGACCGAGTTTATCGCGCTTGGTCATTAAATATTTTTCGTTGTGTGGGTTAGACGGTATTTCAATTCCGATGTTGTCTACAATTTCCAGACCATAACCCATTAAGCCTACACGCTTTTTAGGATTGTTTGTTATCAATTTGATTTTTCTTATGCCGAGGTCATGTAAAATCTGGGCACCAATGCCGTAATCGCGATTATCCATGTCAAACCCCAATTGCAAGTTAGCCTCAACTGTATCTAAACCTTCTTCCTGCAACTTATAGGCCTTTAACTTATTTAGTAATCCTATGCCACGCCCTTCCTGTTTCATATACAGCACAACACCTTTCCCTTCGTTCTCAACCATCATCATTGCGTTATGAAGTTGACTACCACAATCACACCTACACGATCCAAAAATATCTCCCGTTACACAAGATGAATGCACACGTACCATTACTGGTTCATCTTTTTCCCAGGTTCCTTTTATTAACGCCAAGTGAACCTCGCTTGTATTTAATTGTTCATAGGCTGTTAACGTAAAATCACCATAGGCAGTTGGCATATTCACAGTTACCTGCTTGCGAATCTGAGATTCTACTCGCATGCGATAGGCTATTAAATCTTTTATCGTTACCAACTTTAAATTGAAACGATCAGCTACTCCCCTTAAATCAGCAAGGCGCGCCATTGAACCATCTTCATTCATTATTTCTACCAACACGCCAGCCGGGCGAAAACCCGCCAGCCGCGCAAAATCAATGGCTGCCTCTGTATGACCTGACCTACGCAACACGCCTTCTTTTTTTGCCCTGAGCGGAAAGATGTGCCCGGGTTTACCCAACTCTTCAGGTTTTGTTTCAGGATCAACCAACGCTTTTATTGTTTTAAAACGATCATGCGCTGAAATACCTGTTGTACAGCCATGCCCTATTAAGTCTACAGAAACTGTAAAGGGAGTTTCAAATGCAGCAGTATTCTTTCCCACCATCAGCTCTAACCCAAGCTCTTCGCATCGGTCTTCCACTAAGGGTGCACAAATTAATCCCCTACCATGGGTTGCCATAAAGTTTACAATGGCCGGAGTGATCGATTCGGCCGCGCAAACAAAGTCACCTTCATTCTCTCGATCTTCATCGTCTACCACTATAATCACTTTGCCATGCTTTATTTCTTCAATGGCTGCCTCAATCGAATCAATTTTAATTTTATCGCTCATATACTTTTATAATTCTGCTACAAAAAACACCAAGACACTATCGAATAATAAACTTTGTGTCTTTGTGCCATAGTGGCAAACATTAAACAACAAAATAGCCACTCCTGTTCCTACTTTGCAATCACAATACCCAACAATTTTGCTAGCTCTTGCTCTGC
>JBBSBG010000288.1:0-4397 GCA_038251495.1 Cytophagales bacterium | reverse complement strand
TGGATTGTTACTATCTAATGTTGTTACACGAAACATTGCTCCGGCACCTTCTGCATCCGACCCGGTAATTACTGGTGTGTGGATGTAGAAAAATCCTTTATCGTTAAAAAATTTATGAATGGCAAAAGCCATTGCATGGCGGGTACGCATGACAGCACCAAACGTATTGGTGCGTGATCGCAAGTGAGCAATCTCGCGCAAGTATTCTAAGCTGGGTCTATTCTTTAATTGAAGAGGATAAGCTTCGGGATCGCAATCGCCCAAAATTATAAGTTCTTTTACTTTTAATTCTACAGCCTGACCTTTTCCTAATGATTCCACTAAATCACCCTCAACAGAAATACAGGCTCCGGTGGTAATCCTTTTTAAAGTAGCCTCGTCAGTTGAATTTAATTCGATAACAGCCTGAAGATTTTGAATCGTTGACCCATCATTAATAGATATAAACTGGTTGTTGCGGAAGGTGCGCACCCAACCCTGAACTTTTGTGGGTTGACCGGTCTGGCTGGTGGCTAACAATTCTTTAATCTTAACTCGCTTCATAACTGGCTATTGAAAATTCGGATCGCAAAAAACGTCATTTTGGTTTTTTAATCAAAATGGATGAGCATAAACCATCTTAGCATAAAAAAAGCATTATTCCCTACTCGGATTTTTGTGGTCGGAAAAGGAGTAAGCAGTTGACAACTAAACAATTGACAAAAACCCTTCAGTGAGCAGTTTTTGTCAACTGTTCCAATCCCGATCTTCGGGATTGAGATTGTCAACTGTCAATCTTTTAAGGCTCAAAAGAGGTTTTTTACTGCCAAGTTGAATTGGTAGATTTGCCTCACAAGAATCATGCAAAGATTAAGTTTAAATCAGAGTCTCCAACAAAAACTTTCGCCCCAGCAAATACAGTTTATAAAACTTTTGCAGGTGCCAACGGCTGAATTGGAAGGCCGTATCGAAGAGGAACTGGAAATAAACCCTGTGTTGGAAGAGGGTTCCGAAAGCGAACGGGAGGAGGAAGAGAATCAACAAGAAGAAAGAACCGCAGACGAAACCCCAGAAGGTGAACGTGAGCGTGAACAAGAAGAAAATCCTACCAGCACCGAGGACATCGACATCAAAGACTATTTGCGCGATGATGACTATAATAGTTATAAAACCCATTCCGACAATGATAGTGGGGATGATGATGATCGGGAGATGCCAATACCGATGGGCACATCCTTGCACGAAACACTAATGACCCAGCTTGGGTTTTTAGGTTTGAATGAACGTGAGCAAATAATCGGTAATCAATTGGTTGGAAGTATTGAGGGCGATGGTTATATACGCAGGGCGATGGAGTCGATCGTGAATGATCTTGCCTTTTCTCAAAACATTGATACTAATCTGGAAGAAGTTGAAGCGTTGCTAAAACGGATTCAGGATTTTGATCCGGCAGGCATTGCCGCGCGTAATCTTCAGGAGTGTCTGTTACTTCAATTGGAACGGATGGATGATGGCCAAGATGTAGATGTTATTGTTGCCAAGCGAATTTTAAATGAGTGCTACGAAGAATTCACAAAAAAGCATTATTCTAAAATCTTAAAGAAACTTGATCTTGATGACGAGGATTATATCAAGGATGCTATTGAATTGATTGTTCGTTTGAACCCCAAGCCCGGAGGTGAGTTGAACACGGGAATGGCGAAAAATCAATATGTAATTCCTGATTTTATTCTTTCTAATAACAATGGAAAATTGGAATTGGCGCTCAACTCGCGCAACGCACCAGAACTTCGCGTAAGCCGATCATACACTGAAATGTTTAAAGCGTACGATAAAAGTGATAAGAGTGATAAGAAATTAAAAGAGGCTGTCTCGTTTGTTAAGCAAAAGTTGGATGCCGCTAAATGGTTCATTGATGCCATCAGGCAACGACAACATACTTTGTTGCGAACCATGCGCGCCATACTTGATTATCAATACGATTATTTTTTAGAAGGGGATGAAACAAAGTTGCGCCCCATGATTTTAAAAGATATTGCATTGATGATCAATATGGATATCTCAACAGTAAGCCGGGTGGCCAGTAGCAAAACAATTCAAACTGACTTTGGCGTGTATCCCCTGAAATACTTTTTCTCGGAAGGCATTGCTACAGACTCAGGTGAAGAAGTAAGCAGCCGCGAAGTGAAGCAGATTATTAAAGACCTGATTGAAGTTGAAGACAAAAGCAAACCTTTTTCTGATGATAAGTTAGAGGATTTGCTTAATGAGAAAGGTTATAACATAGCAAGGCGAACCGTTGCAAAATACCGCGAACAGCTTAATATTCCGGTGGCGCGATTAAGAAAGGAAATGCGGTGAGAATACTGGCTAAACTTATTTCAATTGTATTTCATCCGTTGCTGCTCACATCGTATTTGTTGATTCTGATTCATTTTTATTTTCCGGCCATGCTAATGATTGCGCCACAGAATTTTAGGCCGGTTCTTGCATTTACTTTTTGCTTTACATTTTTATTTCCAGCCATTGCTATTTTAATGTTCAAGCAATTTGGCACTATTAGTTCTTATTCAATGGAATTGCGCATGGAAAGAATCATTCCGTTTATTGGTATCTCCATCACGTATGTGGTTATGACTTTTTTGTTTTATTATAGAGTATCCTTTTCACCAAATTTCAATAGTCTTATTTTGCTTGTAACCGCTCTTGTTGTAACGGCAACAGTAATTACTTTTTTTTATAAAGTAAGCGTTCATAGTCTAGCAATGTGGGGTGGCATTGGTATGATGATGACTCTTAATAAAGCTATGGAACAAACTTATTTGATTTGGCCAACCGCGTTGATTATTGCAGCCGCAGGTGCAGTAATGTCAGCGCGATTATATCTGAATGCACATACGCCACGTCAAATTATGGTAGGTGGATTGGTTGGTTTCGGCATAGGTTTTCTGGGAATGATTTTACTGTTTTAGTTGCCACAGATTCACAGATAAAATAAAATCATTGAATCTGAGGCTTATTTCGTAGACTAAATAAATATTGTTTTATGGACTTTGAATTCATTAAATATGCGGTGGCTGATGGGGTTGCTACGATTACCTTAAACCGCCCTGACGTGTATAATGCACTTAATGATGGCATTACATACGAACTTCAAGATGCATGGAAAGCAGTTGCCAAAGATGATCAGGTTAGGGTTGTGGTTCTAACCGGTGCTGGCAAAGCTTTTTGTTCGGGTCAGGATTTAAAAGCTGTGTCGGGAACAGAAAAGCGTTCGTTCATGGAGTCGCTTCAGAAAAGATATAACCCAATTATTCGCTCCATGCGATCATTGCCTAAACCCATTGTAGGAAGATTGAATGGGGTAGCTGCTGGTGCAGGATGTTCATTTGCACTTGCGTGCGATATTATAGTTGCCGCTGAAGAAGCAACGTTAATAGAAGTGTTCATCAACATCGGTTTAGTTCCTGATTCTGGATCGGCTTATTTTTTACCGCGCTTAGTTGGCATGGCTAAAGCGTTTGAGCTCTGCTCAATGGGAAACAAAGTGAAAGCCAATGAGGCATTGAGCCTCGGGCTAATAAATAAGGTTGTGCCTGCCGATCAATTGGATGAAGCTGTTAAAGAATTTACCAACTATTATGCTCAAGCTCCTACTAAGTCGATTGGGTTAATTAAAAAGATGTTGAATAAATCTACTACTTCTAACTTAGATGAAATGTTAGAGTACGAGATGTATTGCCAGGAGATAGCTGGTAGTTCTGAAGATTATAAAGAAGGAGTAAAAGCTTTTCTCGAAAAAAGAAAAGCAGTCTTTACAGGAAAATAAATCAAAATCCGTTTACCGAAATCCCAAAAGTTATGGAATTGAAATCCTTACCTAAAGGACCTTTCCCTTTTTGAAATACATCTGTCAGATTATAGAACGCAAACCAATTAAAGCCTCCAATACCAACGCGTGTATAGATTCCATAGCGGAAGTTTTCAAGTCCGTGTTCTCGTTTTGCTTTTGCTTTTACAGTCTCACCGTTTTCCGTGTATTTTACTTTTGTTTTCGCATCAAACAAATATCCAACACGTCCGCCCACAGCAACATTAAAACTTCTGGCGATATCCTCCGGGCTGGTATCGAAACGAAATTCTATTGGCACTTCAACGTAGTTGGCTATTAATTGTGATTTTTTAGCCAATTGGCCAAAGGTGCGAGTTGGACTTAATAAATTATACTGTTCTACCTGATCGGCAGAAACTGCTCCATTAGGAAAACTTACCAACTCAACCGTGTCAATCAAGGTTGTTCCATTTTTAAACTTCCACCGCTCCATACTAACTCCTATCCCGGGGTTGAAACTAAACTTTGATCGACCAAGTCGCATAGAATATTGATAATAAAGGTTCATTGTGCGCGATCCCCAAAG
>JBBSBG010000287.1:0-4408 GCA_038251495.1 Cytophagales bacterium | reverse complement strand
CTGGCGTTTCAAAAAAACCTTCGCTACCGGAAGGATGTGCCAACTCGGTCTGAAATTTTTCAGCTCCTGGAAAAGCCCAAGGAGACACGCGACCAGAATGCGGCCTGAATCCTGGAGTATCTCCCCCATCGCACATATTTCGAATGAAGAGTAAACTGTCGGGATACCGCACCTGCATTTCGGTTTCGAAATGTCCGTAGTTCATCATTCGGGAACCAAGATTGTTTCCTATTAAAAGGATGTGAGCGTTCTTACTAATTGTAAGCGCAGGGTCAGGCTTTGAACACTGAACCAAACTTCCAGCAAACAACAATGCGGAGATTTTAAATGCAGCTCTGAGATTCATTTCATTCGACTGTTTAAATATGTAAGAATGATAAATTACGTGGATATTAAAAGTACATAGAACAATCTGAAATAAAATGACCGCTAGTCAAATTCAGGTACTGCAGATAATGCTTTCAACCACTATTTTATAAATGAGACTGGCTGTGTCCAAGCCATTTCAAAATCACCTTCCTCAAAAGGATTCGATTTTAATTTAGTCGAGGTTATACGGGCACGAACAAATAGATAGTCCGCTGTTACTTTGAAGTTGCCCGTACTTCCTTGGATCGTTTCAAAAACCTGAGATTCATTCTCTCCCTTTTTAACACCAATAAATTCAATGGTATAATTGATTCCTTGCTCCTCAGCAACTTCAATAGTAATCTCATTACTTTTTACACGCATTTGTTTCAGCGTTACACCAGTTGACGAATAAAACTTTCCTTCCTCCATGGCTGCAATTAAAGCTTTTGCTTGTAGCGATTCTGCCTGAACCATAATCCACCCACGACCAGCATTGCTAAAGGCTGTGCCAAACTGATGGTAATTATGACTGTCGTCTGTAGCCAATCCATTCATCAATGGTTGATTTCTCTGTGCATAGGCGATATTAATTTTGTCCCACATCTCTTCAGTGCTTATGTGAATCGAGTCGCCATAATTTTGAACTAATGGATGACCATTATACACTTCAAAAAAAAGTTCACCTTTTAGGCTAATCATATCTGCCAACGTAACAGCCCAATAAAAATTTGGATGATTGATATGCGGGAACATGGGCACACCAGTGCGCGCTCGTTGTTGCAGCACAGCATCTACTGACTGCTGCATGGTTTCGGCTACTGTTGCAGCATTGGGTGGTGCAATAAACTCTTGCAAATTAGTTGCATTTACATGCACGGGTATTTTCCCATCCACATAATTAGTTATCTCTTCCGATGGAATTATCAGAAAATTATCATCTTCCATTTTTGTCTTGTACTCTTCAAAAGTTTTCAACTTCACTTGTGTGCGACCCGTATCATTTTTATATATCACCCACTCTTTACCAAACTTCTCCAGATATTTCCGAAAACTTTCTTCATACAACGGGCTCTTTACAATCACCTTCCATTTTTCGTCATGCGCCATTGTGTTGTGATCGGATAAGGCTACAAAATCATAACCCTTGGTTTTATACCAATCCAAAACCATTTCCGGAAATTCATCACCATCACTCCAATAGGTATGGGTGTGAAGATTGCCTTTAT
Source organism: Cytophagales bacterium (assembly GCA_038251495.1). Classification (GTDB taxonomy): domain Bacteria; phylum Bacteroidota; class Bacteroidia; order Cytophagales; family Cyclobacteriaceae; genus ELB16-189. Next base: position 2,831 of record JBBSBG010000287.1, on the reverse strand, counting down.
ACCAGGTCGAGGTTTCATTTTCAGGTGATTTGCAGGAAATTATCAATAAGCATGTTAGGAACAGAATGGAGTGGAATTTCATTTTCATATTGATTACTGACTTTTGTAGATTAAAATTAACAATTGGCAGCCAGAAAGCTAAGCATTTACTCTAGCGTTTGATCTCCGAAATTCTCCAAAGAAACTGCTATCTTCTTTTTTGAAAAAAACGTAACAAAGTTGGGAACATCAACATAAGACTAACTCCTTATTTAAGGGCATCTCTAAAAACTCCGCTTACCCTTCTCTTCTGGAGAAGGGGCAGGGGTTGAGGTAATGAAAGCAAGGGTTTTTAGAGATGCCCTTAATTTATTTCCCTACTGCTTTGAAAATTCTATATTTAACGATTAGAAACAATCACCGCCATGAAGAAACTACTTGTCGCCCTCGTGCTTATTAGTCAATTGGCTTTGGCACAAAAAGAAATTCCGCTATATTCAGTAGCAATACCTAACTCAAAAACGCCTGCTACACCCCTCGATACAACATTTATAAAAGGATCAAGCGATGGCATTGATCGGGTTTTGGGTGTTGTGCGCCCAACCTTCACGGTGTACCTTCCCGATCCTGCTAAAGCGACAGGGTCAGCGGTAATCATTTGTCCCGGTGGTGGTTATTGGATTTTAGCAATGGGCCATGAAGGTTATGATGTTGCTAAGCGGTTGAATGAAGAAGGCATTGCTGCTTTTGTTTTGAAGTATCGCTTGCCCAAGGGCGACATTATGATAGACAAACGCATTGGCCCGCTACAAGATGCCCAGCGCGCCATTCAACTGGTTCGCGAGAATTCTAAAGCGTGGAATATCAATCCTAACAAGATAGGAATTATGGGTTCCTCAGCGGGTGGTCACCTTGCTTCTACTGCAGGCACTCATTTTCAACAGGCTATGATTGATAATCCAAACAACACGAGTCTACGTCCTGATTTCATGATCTTAAATTATCCTGTAATTAGTTTTTCGGATAGTCTGACGCATCAGGGTTCACGTCAAAACCTAATTGGTACAAAAGTTTTTACATCAGAAGATTATAAAAAAGGAATTCCTAGCAAGGCAAATGAATTAGGGATGTTAGACGAAGATGTTAAAAATTTCTCCAACGAACTTCAGGTAACTCCTAAAACCCCACCCACTTTTATTACCTCGGCATTAACTGATAAAACCGTACCTGTGGGTAACTCACTTGCTTTTATAACCGCGTTGCAACAAAACAAAGTACCGGTAGAAGTATTTTTTTATGAAAAAGGTAGCCATGGCTATGGTATGAATAATCCTGTTGCTAAAGAACAATGGATGGATGCCTGCCTAAAATGGATAAAGAAAAATTTTGATCAACCCCCTATGGACTTTGCTAATCTAAAACGCTTCCAACAAGAAAACAAAAAGCTATCGGCACCAACTTCAAATGAAAACCGGGTAGTGTTTATGGGCAACTCCATCACCGAGGGTTGGGGAAAAATTGATCCGGCCTTCTTTGAAGGTAAGCCTTACATTAATAGAGGCATCAGTGGACAAACTACACCTCAAATGGTGTTGCGCTTTCAACAAGATGTAGTTAATCTAAAACCTAAAGTAGTGGTGATACTGGCTGGTACCAATGATATAGCAGGTAACACAGGCTCAATGACATTAGAACAAACTCGTGATAACATTATTGCTATGGCTCAGCTTGCAAAAGCAAATGGAATAAACGTAGTCATCTCTTCTATTATTCCTGCATTTGATTATCCATGGAAACCGGGTCTGGAACCCGCAGCGAAAATTGTTGCCTTGAATAAGATGCTGAAGGAATACGCAAGCAAGAATAAAATCGTTTACCTCGATTATTTTTCAGCTATGGCCGATGAGCGAAATGGTTTACGAAAAGGACTTGGTGACGATGGTGTTCATCCCAACCTGGAAGGTTATAAAATCATGAAGCCTTTGGCAGAAAAAGCAATTGCGGAAGCGTTAAAAAAGAAGTAGCTATCTCACGAACTATAAATTTAATCCGTCATGATAAACAGAAGAACATTTTTACAGAACTCAGGAGCACTTGCTCTGGGTGGGTTAGCGATCTCGCAACAATCAATGGGTAATGTGCTAACTAATAAAGTAGCTCCAGCCAGACCGGTTGGTATACAGTTATACACAGTTACCAGTGTAATAGAAACTGATCTTGATGGCACTTTAAAGCGCATCGCTGAAATCGGATACAAAGACCTTGAGTCTGCCTCTACCAGAAAGGGTGGTTATTATGGATTGAAACCAAAAGAGTTTGCAGCAAAGGCAAAGGAGTATGGTCTATCCTGGCGTGCCCATCATATCGGAGGTGCCGGTTTTAGAAGACCAGCTGGAGCCCAGCCTCGCTTAGATGCGAATGGCAAACCCATCGAGATGCCAAAAAATTTAAACTTGCGCGATAACTATCAGGAAGCGGTTGATCATGCGGCCGAAGGTGGAGTAAAATATCTTGTTTGCTCAAGCACTCCGATTGATACAATGGAAGAAATCAATTTGTCAATCGAGACTTTTGCCAAAACGGGCGAAGCCTGTAAAAAAGCTGGGATTGGTTTTGCATTTCACAATCACACCAAAGAGTTTGAACGCGTAGAAGGAAAACTCCCTTATGAAATGTTTTTATCTCAAATCAGTCCTGACATCATGAAGATGGAACTTGATCTTGCGTGGGTTACTAAATCTGGTACCGATCCGCTCGAACTTTTCAAGAAACATCCTGGTCGCTTCCCTTTATGGCATGTTAAAGATCTGGATCGGGTTACTCAGCGTCCGGTTGAAGTAGGCGCAGGCTAT
>JBBSBG010000286.1:0-4422 GCA_038251495.1 Cytophagales bacterium | reverse complement strand
TTGAATGAAAGAGACATAATAACAGAAATACTTTTGCCACCTTTAATCCCGGATGTGTATAAAGTATCTGCGTGGATGGGTTCGCATAATACAGAAACAATTTGTTGGAATAAAGAGGTGGTGACATTTGAAATTAATGAATCGCCAACTCAGGGGCGAAATTTTCCGCATTCTCATCACAATGGATTTATGGTACCTCAATCGAGTATAGTAAATGGCTAAGGAAATAGTAAAAAAGATAATTCAACTTGGGGGTGTTGATCTAAAGCGTTACGACAAAGCAATAGATCAGTATAGTAGTATGTATAGGAAGTACAAAACCTTTACTATGGTGCCGAAAGAACTATTTATTTCAAACCTAAGCCTGGCAAGTAAATTTTTGAACGTAAAAGGAGATTTGGTAGAATGTGGTGTGTGGCGCGGTGGAATGATAGCGAGCATAAGTGAATTAGCAGGTTCAACCAAAAAAGCACATCTCTTTGACAGCTTTGAAGGACTGCCACCTGTGCAAGAAATAGATGGGAAGGAAGCGATTAATTGGCAGAAGGATACAAGCTCTGCAACGTATTATGAAAATTGTACGGCCGATGAATCATTTGCTATTAATGCTATGAATAAAACTGGCCATTCTAATTATCGACTATACAAAGGCTGGTTCAAAGATACTCTTGCATCGTATGACGGAGCTGAAATAAGTATCCTGCGATTGGATGGCGATTGGTATGATTCAATAAAAATCTGTCTTGAAAAGTTATTTCCGCTTGTTGCTAATGGCGGATTAATTATTCTGGATGATTATCATACTTGGGACGGTTGCACAAAAGCTGTTCATGACTATCTGTCGGAAATAAAATCGCCAAGCCGAATCTGTCAATGGAGCAATCAGGTAGCATATATAGTAAAGAAGAATTGAAACCTGCATATGTACATACAGAATTGATTCATAATCTGAATGCACCGCGTGAGGTTGTGCCATTCATTATGCGATTAGTAAAGCCAATAAGTGTTTTGGATGTTGGCTGCGGCACGGGCACATGGTTGAAGGCATTTGAGGAAAATGGAGTTACCGATTATGTAGGTATTGACGCAACGTTTCTCGATAGGTCCTTGCTAAGGATTCCTGAAAATAAATTCCTAGCAGTAGATCTGCAGCAACAGTGGTCGCTAAATAGAAAGTTTGATTTGGCCATTTCGCTTGAAGTGGCTGAGCATTTACCAACAGAGAGTGCGGATGTTTTTGTTGCTTCGCTGGTAGATCATGCCGAGACAATTGTGTTCTCTGCAGCCATCCCGGGTCAGGGTGGACAAAATCATATTAATGAACAATGGCCAGATTACTGGCAAGAAAAATTTTTAAAGCATGGCTACTATTTTCATGATGTAATCCGACCATTGATATGGAATAACAAATCAGTAGATTGGTGGTATAAACAGAATATTTTCTTAATAAAACAAGAGAAACCAGCTAACGAAATAGAAAATTGGATTCTACCCGATAGCTTGAAAGTGCAAACCAACTTGGTAGATGAGATATTGCGCGGGAAACTGGGCATAAAAAGTTCGTTTAAAATATTTCTTAAATCAATTCTGGTGTCAATAGGTTTAAAGTAATGCAAGGAGTGACTGTAATTATCTGCTGTTATAATAGTGCGTCCAGACTTGCTCAAACATTAATGCATTTGGCAACGCAGGTGACAACATCGGACTTTGAATTGGAAGTAGTCCTGGTTGATAACATGTCAACCGATGGAACTGCCGAAATTGCTGCCCAGATTTGGAAAGAGCTGAATAGTACAGTAGCGTTAAAAATAATAAAAGAGAATGAACCAGGGTTGTCTTTTGCTAGAAAAAGAGGTATTGAAGAGGCTAAATACGATATACTTATTTTCTGTGACGATGATAATTGGTTAGCAGAGGATTATGTTATAAAAGCAGCGCAGTTGATGAGTAGAAGTATAGGAATCATAGGCGGCCTTGGGCAGCCTGTTTTTGAAAACACTGAACCAGGTTGGTTCAAATATTTCAAATCTTTTTATGCGGTGGGAGATCAGAGCAAAAGTGTTTTCAATGACTTGCCAAATTTTCAATATGTGTATGGTGCGGGGATGATTGTTAATAAAAAGGCGTTACTTGAACTATATAATGATGGATTTGTCAGTATAGCAGTTGACCGAATTGGAAATCAATTAACATCGGGCGGAGATACCGAGCTTTGTCTCGCATTACAACTACTTGGGTATAAAGTAGTCTATAACCCAACTCTAAAATTTGAGCATTTTATCTCTTCATCAAAGTTAAGATTTGGTTATTGTGCTAAGTTAGTCTCAGGCATTGGATATTCTTCAGACTTATTGTTTCCATACAGAGCATATTTAGACTCCAATAATTCCTTTCCATTCCCTTCATTCAAAAGTTTTAAGAACGAGTTGAAGCAATTACTTTTTTCATCCATAATTTTAATTCTTCCTTTTAAAAGATTCGGCCCATTCTACGATAAATTTCGAAATTCAAATTTTTTGTTTGGTAAGGTTAAGTTTCACTTACTCAATCAAAAGCGTTTTATAGGTTTTAATTCATTTCTAAGTTCGAGATGAGAATTTTGATCTTGCTTAATTCTATAAGAGTGAGTGGCACGGAGCGGTTAATGATTGCGCTTTCGCAAAAGTTTGAAATGACTGGCGATCAGGTTTATTTATTTCCCCTAATCACTCCTTTTGACACTAGATTTAAAAACTCACTTGAAAGGAATGAAAAGAAGTTAAACTTTATTTTTCCTAAGTATATCGAACGATTTGATTGGTTTTTTTGGAAGTTAAATGGATTAACCACTTCCTTATTTAATTGGAGCATAAGGTCCTTCCTTCTTGCCAAATTTGTCGAGCGTGTGTGTAAAAAAAAGAATATTGAAATAATCGTCTCAAATTCATACCCAACCGATGTTTTTGTTCTTCCAATAGTTACCAAGACGAGTATCCCGCTTGTGGTTGTAGATCATGGTTCTTATTCTTATTATGATTTAGACAAAACTCCTTTTAGTCGTAGAACTTTGGATAGTTGTAATGCGGTTGTTGGCGTGTCAAATTGGGTAGTACAAAGGCTTCAATTGCTTAACCTAAATAAGTCAATAAATCTTATCCATAATGGACATGTAAGTATTGAAAGTGGACTGGATTTTCCCTTTCGTGATCAACTGGTATCAAAAAGTCATTTTGTTTTCTGCATGCACGGTCGAGGTTCTGATCAAAAAGGATGGGATATTGCAATAAAGGCGTATCAACTTGTAAAAAGTAAAGGTTATAAAATTAAGTTGATATTGTTGTCAGAGGGAGTTATTATCGACAATCTAAAGAAAGAAAACGGAAATGATCCAGATTTAATATTTGGTGGCTTTATCTATAATCTTGGAGATGTTTTTGAATATGTGAATGCAGGCCTGGTGCTCTCAAAAAAATACGAAGCATTTGGACTTGTTGTGTTAGATTATTTTAGCAAGGGAATCCCTGTTGTAGCAAGTAATTTAGATGGTTTGAGTCAGGTTATGAAATTTGAGAATGTAACTGGCGGACTTCTTGTTGACTTAGATGATTCAGGGGCTCCAATAGTTGATGAAGTTGTTAAAGCTATGGAAAGCCTCCTAATTGATGAAAATCTTTATCATTCATTATCTCAAGGAGGAAAGGCTATTACGAATCACTTTTCATTAGACAAATGCGCCTTCAATTATAGAGAAATATTTCAGTCACTAGTTTAGACTAATGTTATGGATGTCAATAAGCAACTTAAAAGATTACATGAGCAAGGGAATGATAAATTACTTTGTCAGGTAATTTATTGGATGTATAAAATAAAAGGAAAAGCAATACAGCAAGTCCAATTTTTAGAGAATATGGATGTTTGGGAGTTTAAGATTGACAATGATTATTTCTATAGCTCCGGACCAGGCTGGGCCTACGATTATAACTATTTACTGAAGGAGTTCTCTTCTCATTTAGGCTTTCATTACATGCCAAAAGAAGGTGATTTTGTAATTGATGTTGGGGCTGGAGTAGGAGAAGAGTTAATGATTTTTTCCAAGCTTGTTGGTGATAAAGGAAAAGTAGTAGCTATTGAAGCCCACCCTAAAACATTTGACGCCCTGAAATATAACCGCGATAGGAATGCTTTTAAGAATACAGAAATTTTGAATATAGCCATAGCGGATGAAGTTGGAAGTATTTTTATTGAGGACACACCATCTTCATTGGCAAATAAAGTAAGTAAAGAAAAGTCACTAAATACATATAGGGTAGAGGCAAGTACCATCAAGCAATTGGTGGATAGTATGAAGGTTGATCAGGTGGATTTTATGAAAGTAAACATTGAAGGAGCTGAACAACTTCTGATAAAAGGAATAGGTGATGCGATTTATAAAATAAAAAACAT
>JBBSBG010000285.1:0-4425 GCA_038251495.1 Cytophagales bacterium | reverse complement strand
CCTACCTCTATGATTGAAGTTCTATCTGACACCACTATTCTCGACCCAGGCAGCACAGCCGCCCTTGCAGACTCGCTCGCTGTGATGTCTGCTAAACTGACTGCGGCTACAGATGCTGCAGTGTTTACAACTAATAATGTGTGGATGTTACTATCCGCTATGTTAGTCTTTATTATGTCACTTGGTTTTTCTTGCGTTGAGGCAGGATTTACGCAAGCCAAAAACACAGTTAACATTCTTTTTAAAAACACAGTCGATACAACCATCGGCATTGTTACGTTTGCCTTGTTCGGCTTTGCTCTCATGTACCCCGGCACATTTAATGGCTGGTTTGGGTTCGCAGGTTTTGGATTAAATGTTCCGGATGGGTATGAACCAATTGGCTATGCCAGTGGTCACTATACCTATTGGACTGACTTTTTATTTCAAGCAGTATTCTGCGCTACAGCAGGTACTATTGTATCGGGTGCTGTTGCCGAGCGTATTAAAATCAGTGCGTATTTCCTCTTCACCATTTTCCTTACGGGAATTATCTACCCTGTTTTAGGCAGCTGGAAGTGGGGTGGTGGTTGGTTAAACGACTATGGCTTCTATGATTTTGCTGGCTCTACTATTGTCCATTCAGTTGGTGGTTGGGCAGCTTTGGCAGGTGTGCTTGTTCTTGGCCCACGCTTAGGTAAGTATGTTGATGGAAAAGCCAAAACATTTCCTAACTCTTCAGTTCCTTTAGCTGTGATCGGAGTTTTCTTGCTCTGGTTAGGATGGTTTGGTTTTAATGGTGGCTCTGTTCTTTCTGCCGATCCGGAATTGATTTCATTGGTGTGCGTAACAACGGCATTAGCAGCTTGTACTGGTGGCCTCGGAGCCTTAGTAGCTGGCATTCTTGTATTCAAACGCCTCGATCTTGGTATGGTGCTAAACGGAATCTTAGCTGGCCTTGTAGGGATCACCGCGGGTGCCGATCAAATGAGTCCCAACGAAGCAATGTTGATCGGTTTAGTATGCGGCCTTGTAGTTGTATATGCGGTAATCTTTTTCGACAAAATTAAAATTGACGATCCGGTTGGAGCGATCTCTGTTCACTTAGTGTGCGGTATCATCGGTACGCTTGCGGTTGGGGCGTTGGGCAACATGGCTGGCATCGATCAATTCCTTAAGCAATTGGTGGGCGTAGGCTCATTTGCCTTGGGGGCCTTCCTTCCATCACTATTCCTCTTCTTCATTCTCAATAAAGTAATGAAAGGTGGTATTCGGGTATCGGCAAAGCATGAGCAAGAAGGGCTTGATAGCCATGAGCACGGTATGCGTGGATACACCATAACATTTGAAGACTAAAAAATTAACTGGAAAGGCAGACAGCGAAAGTTGTCTGCCCAACTGGAAAAAAAATCACCAAAGCGTTCCAGGGATAATCGCGAAACACCCACTGGAACCACTCTGGCTTAATTGTTAAAAAACAACCCTCAAAATTATGAAAAATCTTAAAAAACTTCTACCCATTTTACTACTGACGTCCATTTCTTTAAGCGTATTGGCTCAACAACCAACGGTGCTTGCCTTAGCAACGGATAAGGAAACAGAAAAAGAAAAAAAGAAAAAGGCCTCTGAACAGACAGAAGTCATTGTTGAAGAACCTGCCGCTAAAAAAGAAGATGAGGAGCCAGCATTTACTTTTTCAGGATCAATTGATACATATATGCACAGTTCATTCAAAACACGAAACGTTTTTTACGATGGTGCTTATGCTCCATCTACTTCGTTTGCCGATCTAAAAGGGTTTTCCCTTGGTATGGTGAATCTGATTGCGGCATACTCAGGAGAAAAGGCAGGCTTTGTTGGTGATCTAGTTCTTGGTCCACGCGGCCAGGCTGCTGTGTTTGGCACTGCTTCAGGTCAGGCAATTATTAACCAGGCTTATGCTTACTATAAATTTTCCGATAAGCTTACCTTAAACCTTGGTCAGTTCAATACCTTCCTTGGCTATGAAGTTATTTCTCCTACAGTAAACTTCCATTACTCTACTTCTTATTTGTTCTCGTGGGGTCCATTCAATCACACTGGTGCTCGGTTGGATTATGCTGGCGAAAATGGTTTTGTTGCCAAGCTTGCAGTAATGAACCCTACTGATATAGTCGAATTTAACCCGGTGAATACCTATACACTCGGTGCGCAACTGGGAAAGACAAGCGATAAGGGCGGCATCTGGTTAAACTTTTTGTATGGCGATCAGGATGGAACGTTGGAAGAAGGTACCGTTAATGCCGATGAAACTTCTGGGGGAAAGCTTTTTCAAGCAGATGTTACTTTAGGTTATAATTTAAGCGAAACATTTTATCTCGGATTTAATGCTTCTATGCAAAGCACTGCGGTGGGTGAAGAAGAAAATAATGGAAGTATTGTAGATTCTACAGGTGATCCAAGTTCATTCCTTGGCTTCGCAGTATATCCCAAACTTACCTTATCTGAAAGTTTTGCCATTGGCTTGCGTGCTGAATATTTCTCCGTAAAAAATAGCCACCTCGAAATTTTCGGTTTGGATGGAAATGGTGATGGAAGTGTAACAGCATTTACGCTTTCTGGAAATTATAAAGTGGGGGGGTTAACCTTCATCCCTGAATTCAGAGTTGACATGACTTCTGAGGATTCTTTTTCTACACTATCTGATAGCGGAGTAGCTGAGTTTAAAAAAATGTTGCCGACTCTAAACCTTGCTGCTGTGTATAAATTCTAAAAATATAATTCACCTAAAACCAATTCTACCTATGTCAAAAGTCAAACTTGAGTACATCTGGCTCGATGGGTACATGCCTACCCAAAGCCTGAGAAGTAAAACTAAAATTGTTAAAAACTTCGATGGCATGCTTGAAAGTTGCCCGATGTGGTGCTTCGATGGAAGTTCTACCGAACAAGCACCAGGCGGTTCATCAGATTGTTTGCTGAAACCCGTTGCAATCTTTACCGATCCCGCAAGGAAAGATGCTTATTTAGTAATGACTGAAGTTCTTAGTCCTGATGGATCACCTCATCCCAGCAATGGTCGCGCGACTATTGAAGATGATGACGCTGACTTTTGGTTTGGGTTTGAACAAGAATATTTTTTATGGAACCCCGCGTTTAATAAACCACTTGGTTTCCCTGAGTTAGGCGAGCCTGCAGCGCAAGGTCCTTATTATTGTTCGGTGGGTGCAACCAATGCATTTGGTCGCCACATTGTAGAAGAACATCTTGACTATTGCATTGAGTCTGGAATAAATGTAGAAGGTATTAATGCAGAAGTTGCTCCAGGTCAGTGGGAGTTTCAGGTTTTTGCTAAGGGTGCAAAAGACGCTGGCGACCAAGTATGGATAGCGCGTTATTTAATGGAGCGCACCGCTGAAAAATATGGTGTAGCTATTAACTGGCATTGCAAACCGCTTGGCGATACGGACTGGAATGGATCGGGCATGCATGCAAACTTCTCCAATTCAATTTTGCGCGAGTGTGGCTCGAAAGATATTTATGAAACTATCTGCGAAGCATTTGCTCCTTATGTGAAAGAACACATCGCTGTATATGGTGCCGATAATCACTTGCGCCTTACGGGAAAACATGAAACTCAATCCATTGATAAATTTTCTTTTGGAGTATCTGATCGTGGCGCTTCTATTCGTATTCCGATTGCAACGGTAGAAAATGGATGGAAAGGTTGGTTAGAAGATCGCAGACCAAATTCTGCAGCTGATCCTTATAAAGTAGCGGCACGGATTATTCGGACAGTAAAAACGGCTCAGGTTTATGAACCCGTAACGGTAAACGGAAGAGGGAGGTAGACTCTTCCGTTAGTTGAGTTAGAACGAAAAGGGGGAGCGCAACGCTTCTCCTTTTTTATTGTTTTAAAGGACTTTCAACCAATCAATGAAAAATTTTTAAATTTTTTTCACTTTTCGCATTCGTTTGAAATTAACCCATTCCCACTTTTTAAATTATCGCTTTTTTTAGTTCCGGATTCCTCTAACACCCATTGTTTCCAATGCAATATTGATTTTTATAATATAGGGTTTCTACAGACCCACTCTTTAGAAAGAACAGTTCAATACAACAATCTAAGAATCAATAGGTTATAAACAACCTATTGGTTTTACCGTTACATTTAAGAAATCATTAAAACGAAACAGTTATGGTAAAGGCAATGGATATCTCTAAGAATGATCTTTTGAAAACTGAATTGAAGAATAAATATGCTAACCTCACGGATGCAGAATTGAATCAGATTAACAATTCATTCGATCAGTTTGTGGAAAGCATTTCACTAAAAACGCATCAGCAACTTGAAGTAGTTGCCAACGAAGTGAATGCTTCAGTGGATTACGCAAAATCAAAGACGATCTAAATTAAATTTTAGAATCTGACCAAAGAAAGGAGAAGCGATAGTTTCTCCTTTTTTAT
>JBBSBG010000284.1:0-4437 GCA_038251495.1 Cytophagales bacterium | reverse complement strand
TATTTTTTCTATTTGGTTCAGCACCGCGACAGCAAGAACAGTGCCCGGTCAAGCAATGACAACACAAGCTGTATCTGCAAAAACACGCGGCAGCTTTATGAGTTTAAATTCCTGTATGCAATCATTGGGCACGGGCTTCGCTGGGCTAATAAGTGGATGGCTAACTTTTAGCGATGCTAATTTTGCAATTCACCACTATAACTATTTAGGTTACCTAAGCGTAGCGCTCATATTGATTTGCATCGCACTAGCTACTCGATTGGATCGCCTTCTTATATTGAATGGGGTAAAATGATCTATGGGCTATCACTATTCCGTAATGAATTTTTATAAGTTCGAATTTTGGAAATCCTTCAGTATCTGATTCTTTAAATTATAGTCATTCACTTATGCAAAAGGCTTATCAATAGCAACGCTTGGTTGCGTAAACCATTTCGCTCCTGCATCAGTCATGTAGGCACAATCCTCAAGACGGATACCAAACTCACCATAGATACAAATGGTCGGCTCCACACTAAAGCACATACCCGGTTCAAGAATTTGTTTGTTGCCAAGCACCATGTTGCCCCATTCATGGCCATCCATTCCTATTCCATGACCAGTGCGATGGGGAAGGCCCGGTAATTTGTAATCAGGTCCAAAGCCGGCATCAATAATTACTTTGCGCGATGCGATGTCTACATTTTCGCAAGGGTCGCCCAGTTTTGCTGCTGCAAAGCCTGCGGCTTGTGCTGTCTTTTCTATATCCCACACTTCTCGTTGTCGCTTACTTGCCTCACCAAAGACAACAGTTCTTGTAATGTCAGATGCGTAGCCACCAACACTGCAGCCGCCATCCATCAACACAACATCACCTACCTTAAGTTTTTGCGGTACACTGCTGCCGTGCGGGAATGCTGTGAACTCACCAAAGGAAACAAATGCGGCACCCCGTGCACCTAATTTCGAATGCGCTTGTGAAACAATGTTTGAAAAGTCTTGTTGAGTCATTCCTTCAGTAAGCATGGCAATAGCCACTTTATAAGATTCAAGGGTAACTTCATTGGCCTTTTGCATTAAAGCAATTTCTGCAGGGCTCTTAATAATGCGGCAAGGAATTGTAATTGGATCAGCACTTACATATTCTAATGCAGGCGCTTCTTTGCGGATGCCATCAAATAGGAAAAACCGAACGCGCTCTTCCATACCAATGCGCCCCGACTTTAAGCCGAGGTCTTTAAAAATTTGCGCAACTAACTTGTAAGGACTCTCATGTTCTTCCCAAACTCTTAGGTCGGTACCCAATTTCATCAATTCGCGGAGTCGTTCTTCTTCAAAATGTGGTCCTACATATTTTACTTCGCCCTTGGCCGGTATAATAGCGGCCATCATGCGTTCGCTATTGCCCCACTTAATACCGGTAAAGTATTCCATGGTAGTGCCGCCATCCAGATAGATCGCATCGATTTTACTTTCTGCCATCAGCCGTTGTGCTTTTTCTATTCGAGCCTTTCGCTCGTCAATAGAAATTGGCACGATGTCATCGGTAATGGATTTTAGATTATCCAAAGGACTGGACGCCTTGGTTTCAGCAATAGTAGTTGAACAACCCGATAACAATGCAGCCGCTCCGGCACCAACAGCAGAAACGCGAATAAAATCTCTTCTTTTTATTGACATGGAATAGTTTTTTAGGATTAAATATTTTTTGAAATTATGAGTTACTAAATGTACTATTAATCCTTCATCACAAGATGCTTAATGAAAAATTCCATCATACGATCGCGGTTTAATGCCGTGTGGCCGCCATCAGGCGCTAGTTGAACTTCAATACTTTTACCAGCTTTCTGCAATGCATTTATAAATTGTAGAGAGTTGGATGGATGTACGTTATTGTCGGCAGTGCCAAAGAAAACAAGTAGTTCTCCCTTTAGATTTTTTGCCATCGGCATCAGGCTTGAGGCTTCGTATCCTTTGAGATTGTTCTCGAGCAAATTCATGAATCGCTCTGTGTAGATGTTATCGTAGTTTCTCCAATCGGTAACGGCTGAGTTGGCAACAGCTACATGGAATACATCGGGATAGCGAAGCAGTAGGGTAGCAGCTGTGGTGCCACCATAGGAAGTTCCATAAACACCTATTCGGGTCTTATCGATATATGGGCGACTATACAGTGATTTTACACCAGCTGCGAAGTCATCCATCTCCACTATGCCAAGGTTGCCATATAGTTGATCTAATAGTTTTTTACCTCGACCGCCTACATTACGACCATCGATGTTCAATACAATGAATCCGTATTCGGTGAGTGCATCCGGAAACGCAAATGTTTCTTTAAAAGCATTGGTAGCGGGCCCCCCATAATTACTTAAGATGACGGGATACTTTTTTGAAGGATCAAAGGTTGAAGGAAAATGAATCATTCCATGAAGTTGTGTAACGCCATCCGCGGAAGTGAATGTAAAGACTTCAACTTTTTTTAGTCCTAATTCATCAAACTTGCTCATGTCGCTCTTGGCTAGCTCGGTAACTACTTTCCCTTTTGCATCAATAAGATTAGTAAACGGAGCAGTGTCGTGAGTTTGGGCAACATCAACAAAGAATTTATTATCAGGCGAAAGTGTAACCGAATGATCAAATGCAGGATTGGTTAATCGAATATCTTTTGTGCCGTCAAGTTTTACTTTATGCAATTGCATTTTCATGTGGTTATCGCCACTGCGCGCCATATAGTAAAGCGTGTTTTCCTTTTCGTCCACCTTCACAACGCGCGCAACTTCAAATCCGTGGTTGGTGATGGCATTGATAAGCTTGCCACTAAAATCGTACAGGTAATAATTATTAAAACCACTTCGTTCCGAAGCCCAGATAAAACGCTTGCCATCTTTTAGTGCTTCCATCTCAGGTGTGTTTTTGGTGAAGCTGCTAAGCCACTCTTCATGCACTACGGTGCGACTTTTTCCTGTTGTTGGATCGGCCGCCCGAAGTTCCATAATATCCTGCTTGCGGTTGGTACTATGGTAAAGCAATTCTTTACCATCGGGTGTCCACGACATTCCATAAATGTATGTACCCAATGCACCATCATTAAATGGCTTACCATCGCGAATGTCAAACTGAGTTACTTTTTTTGAATCCACATCGTATACCATCAAATCTACCGGTAGGTTATCGGCACCAACTTTCGGATAGGCTTCAATTTCCAGAGAGTCTTGAAGATTTAACTGATTCAGAAGTACATAATATTTTTTTACATCCTTCTCAACAAACTTATAGAAGGCAACTTTCTTGCTGTCGGGGCTCCACCACATAGCAGAGGTTTGACCAAGTTCTTCGCCATACACCCAGGTAGCTATGCCGTACTTAATTTGGTTCTCTTCATTTGCATCTTTGGTAACAACTATTTCATGGCTGCCATCGGCATCACTGAGATACATGTTTCTATCTTTTGTGTAAGCCTTCAATTTTTCATCAGGTGAATTTGCAAAGTCAAATTGCCGCCCGCGTGCGGGTCGACTTAAGTTTCTGGGTTCTACTTCTGGGGCAACACCAACTTCCGTCACCTTTTTGGTTTTAACTGTGTATTTGTAGATTTTTTTATCTTGCTGATATTCAAATGAACTTCCGTCTTCACTCCATTTAGCAGAAATGCTTCCCAGTTTTACTGAAGTTCGAATTTGAGGCGCCACCTTTTGATATTGAATATAGCCGGGCATACGCTTTAATTTATCCTGAGCATGCGCAATTGAACTGGCGGCAACGAATGCTGTGGTTAATAGGAACAGGGATTTATTCATGGTGATTGGTTTATTATTTCAGGCCATAATACTAAGATTTTTGAAGATAAAAACCAGCAGGAAATGGGTTGAGCGGTGACTTGTCAATCCAGGGCTGATCTTAGAGAATGATAATACCTTTAGTATCTTTAAAATTGAACATGAAAGTAATATCCCTATTAGTTGCAATTGCGCTGCTTGGTTCTTGCAATCAAGAATCGAATAGCAATATATCGAGCAAAAAAATTAGCGCAGTACCCTTAACTGAAACCTCGTTAGTAATTTTAGGAACCCTGCAAGATGCTGGCTCGCCACATATTGCCTGCACGAAAGATTGCTGCAAAGAGTTGTTTCAAAACCCTGATCAAAACAGAATGGTAGTTTCTCTGGGTGTTATTGATCCTGAAAATAAAGTCAGCTATCTTTTTGAAGCAACACCTGATATTAGTGTTCAGATGAAAATGCTGAAGCAGTTTGGATCAAAGGAAACGCCTGATGGAATTTTTTTAACCCATGCGCACATTGGTCATTATAGTGGCTTGATGTATTTGGGCAAGGAAGCTATGAATGCGAAAAGCATTCCCGTGTTTGCTATGCCGCGCATGAAAAAATTTCTGGAAGAGAGCGCACCCTGGAGTCAGTTGGTTTCTACTTCAAATATTTCGATTAGAGAATTAGCAAT
>JBBSBG010000283.1:0-4456 GCA_038251495.1 Cytophagales bacterium | reverse complement strand
GAGTAACTCTACCGCCCACTCGCGGGTGAGCGCAAGTATTGCGCCTTTAGCGGCTATATAACCAGATGAATTTCCTTGCCCTGTAATTGATGTTTTGGAGCCAATATTTACAATGGCGCCCTTTCGTTTTTTTAAATGCGGCAGTGCATAGTGCGCCATAAAATAATAGTGACCAGCATTATTGTTCAGTGATTGGATGAAGGTCTCGGGGGTTCCTTTTTCAAGCCCAATACTATCATTAGCCCCAGCATTATTCACCAAGCCATCAATGTGACCAAGTTCTAAAATAATATCTTCAATTACTTCTTTGCAGGCAGCAGGAGAAGTGAGATCAGCCTGAAAAAATTTTCCCTTCTGGCTGCTATCGGGCAAAGTCTTTATTGACTCTGCTTTTTTATCTACGATCGCAACTAAAGCGCCCTCTTCATTTAAAATTCTTACAATCTCCTTGCCTATGCCACGAGCCCCGCCAGTGACAACAATTACCCTGTCTTTAAAATGAAGATCCATTTTTAAAGGTTATAAAATTTTATTGCATTTTCACCCATTATCGCTTGTTTTTCTACTTCAGTTAAATGCGAAATGTATTGTTCAACAATGCTTAGCTGATCGCGATAGGAAGCTGCCACTAAACACACTGGCCAATCCGATCCATACATTAACCTTCTTGTACCAAAATTTTCAAACACAGAATCTAAGTAGAGCGTAAAATCTTCATGCTTCCAGCTTTTCCAGTTGGCTTCGGTTACCATGCCCGAGAGTTTGCAGTATAGATTTGGAAATGCCGCAAGCACAGCCATTCCCTTTTTCCATTCACTTTTTCCGGCTTTCCCCATTTGTGGCTTCGCAATATGATCAATAACAAACTTTTGATTTGGAAACTGATTGACAAACCAAATTGCTTCTTCAAGTTGGTGTTCTCTTATCAGGATATCATAGGTTAGATTGAATTTCTCCAAGGCCTTAATTCCTCGTAGAAAATCTTTTTGCATGAGAAAGCCGGTTGACTCGCCTTGAACAACATGACGAACACCTTTTAGTTTTGATTGCTTGTTGAAATGTGTAAGCCGATCTTCAATTGAAGGAGAGAGTAAATTCACCCAACCAACCACGCCTTTGATGAAAGAATTCTCCGCAGCCAATTCAATCAAAAAATTTGTTTCGGTTTCGGATTGATCAGCCTGAACGGCTACACAGCCGTCAAATTTATTTTTACGAAGAAGCGGCTCAATATCTTTTGGGTAAAAATCTTTTTGAAGAACGCTCATATCATCAGTAATCCAGCTATCGCGCACAGAATTATATTTCCAAAAGTGTTGATGTGAGTCGATTCTGGAAATGGCTCTAACCATATTCGAGACTAAACGGCTACTTGTCTTTGTTCTCCAAGGCCTTCAATGCCTAACTCGATTACATCGCCCTTTTTAAGATACAAAGGTGGGTTCATACCCAAGGCAACTCCAGAAGGTGTTCCCGTTGAAATCACATCGCCAGGGAGTAGAGTCATAAATTGACTGATGTAACTTACTAAAAAGGGAACTTCAAAAATCATGTCGTCCGTATTGTTGTCTTGCATCTTTTTACCATTAACCTTTAGCCACATGTGCAAGTTGTTGAAATCAGCCACTTCATCTTTTGTTACCAGATACGGACCCATAGGAGCAAATGTATCGCAGCTTTTTCCTTTCACCCATTGACCGTTTCGCTCCAATTGAAATTCACGTTCCGAGTAATCGTTATGCAAGCAATAGCCGGCAACATAATCAAGCGAATTTTTCTCATCCACGTAAGTTGCTTTTTTTCCAATAACCACAGCAAGCTCAACTTCCCAATCTGTTTTGGTGCTTTTGCGCGGAATCATAAGATTGTCGTTGGGTCCACACAAGGCTGATGTAGATTTAAAAAAGATAATTGGTTCCGGAGGCAACGGCATCTTCGATTCTAGCGCATGCTTAGTATAATTGAGTCCAACGCAAATAATTTTTGACGGACGTTGAAAACAAGAACCAAGCCGGGTACCTTCCTTAATTACCGAAAGTGATTCTTGGTTTTGCGTCAACCATTTACTTAATCTGTTCAGGCCATCATTTTCAAAAAAGATTTCGTTATAATCTTCACCGAATGCCGAGGCATCATACAATTTATTGTCAAGTAAAATACCGGGTTTCTCCTTTCCGGGTTCTCCAAATCGAAATAGTTTCATTTTATTTATGTATTTAGTCTTATAAATCCGCCATCAATAGGGTAGTCCGTGCCAGTAACAAAAGAAGCTTCATCGGAACACAGGTAAAGTGCTAAGGTTGCAATCTCATCAGGCCTTCCCATTCGCCCGATAGGTTGTGTATTAGATAATTTTTCAAACATTTCTTTTTCCTTTCCGGGATAGTTCTTTTGCAAGAATCCATCTACAAAAGGTGTGTGAACACGGCCGGGCGAAATGCAATTGCAACGAATGCCTTCTTGCACATAATCCTTAGCAACAGATAGTGTCATGGAAAGCACAGCTCCTTTAGTCATAGAATAAGCAAAGCGTTCACTTATACCCATGCCAGCAGCAACGGAGGCGAGGTTAAGAATTACACCCTGCTTTTGCTTTCGCATATAAGGAATCGCTCCAAACATCGAATTGTAAACTCCTTTAATATTAACCTGATACAATCGATCAAAGTCAGCCTCGCTGGTATTATCTAATTTTCCAATATGCGATACGCCCGCACTGTTCACAACAATATCAATCGAGTTAAAATCTTTTTCTATCTGAGTATATACCTTTACCGTTTCAGATTGAGACGCCACATTGCAAGGATAGGCTTTCGCCAGATTTTTATTCGATACAATTTTCTGAGCCGTGGTGTCGATGGATTCTTCATTTAAATCTAACAAGCAGACTGTTGCACCATGTTTTGCTAATTGGATGGCAATGGCTTCACCGATTCCACTTCCACTACCTGTAACAACCGCAGTTTTTCCTGTGAGGTCAAATATCATGGCACAAGATAATGAGAACTTTATTTCTCAACTTCTTTTTTCAGAAAATCGATCATTTTCTTTGTGTCGTAGTTTCGGGTGCCCACTTCTTTCATCACAATTTTTCCTTCTTTTGAGATTACAAATGTGGTGGGTATGGAAGGAACTTGTAATTGATCGGCAAGAAAGCCAGAAGGCATAAACACTGGGAATGTATATTCATTTTTTTCGACATAAGCTTGCACTTTGGAAAGCGCCTGATCTTTATCCAGCGAAAGCATAACAAATGCAACAGAATCATTTTCCAACTTCGAATATAATTTCTGAATGCCTGGCATCTCAGCTTTGCACGGCCCGCACCAGGTAGCCCAAAGATTGATGAATATTACCTTACCTTTATATTGATTAAACTGAACTTTGTTGCCCGTTAAATCTTTCAAGGTAAAGTTATAGTCAAATGTAGCATCGCTATCTGGGGTAGAAGGATCTACATTCAATATCCCGGCTTTCATCACTGCAGATTGCGCCAAAGATGTAATTTCGCCCAGCAAACCAGTTACTTTTAGTATGCCAACTACTATTACTACAGCAAGTACGGACTTAATTATGTCGATGAGAGCCTTCATATGCGGTAAGTTGGCTTGGTTATTGAAAAGTGCTTGTTCAAATGTCTCTAATTTTAATAACTTGTAACAATTTATAAAGCAAAATGTCTAAGAAAGGTTCTTTACTCGCAGCTTTTTTTATTTTTCAATGCACATTTTTAATAGCTCAGAAAGTTAAATACAAAGATCTTATTGAGTTATTGAATGCCAAGCAGTATGAAATGGCTGAACCATTTCTGAAAAAATACTTGAAGGATAATGCTGCCAACCCGAGTGCCTATATCTATATGGGCATTATTTTTCAGGAGAATTCAACTAAAAATGATGTGCTTACGCAGACAGAAGAATTAATTACAAACATTGATTCGGCTATATTTTACTATGAAAAGGCATATCCATTACTTACAGAAAAGGAGCTAAAGCGCAATGACGAAAATTATCAAATGTATGTGCGTAGAGATCCAAGAACTGCTGACTTTGTTATCAAGCTTTCAGATGTTCAATTAGATATTGATACCCGAATGAAGGAATTAAAGGAGAAGAAGGAAAAAGTAAAGCCTTTGAAAGTAAATTTTGAGCAAACACAAAAGCGTTACGAGGCCACACAAACACTTTTCAAAGAAATTCAAGATAAGTATGCAACTGAAAATGAGTTGCTATTGCGTTCAGACGACCTGCTGGTTGCTGATCTTAACAAGCTTGCTTTGGTTTACGATTCTGGTCAGTTAACTTTTAAGAATTATAAAACAATCTTAAAGAGTTTGGGTAAAACTGGATACAATCAGGAACTAACTATTGTTAAAATAGAAGACTTCAAACGGGATGGAATAGCTGAGGCTGATTTTATGGTGAACGAAGTTAGAGTTTGGGATTATTCAGGATGG
>JBBSBG010000282.1:0-4471 GCA_038251495.1 Cytophagales bacterium | reverse complement strand
TCAATCTGGGACGAACAAAAGAATTGTCACCTTTAAAATACCTTTAAATATTTATACTATTGATAATAAAAAAAGCAGCTACGTCATGTAACTGCTTGATTTTCATGAGCCCCCTGCCGGGATCCCTGCCTGACTGCGTCACGCAGGCAGGGAACCAGCTAGATACGCAACAAAAAAAGCAGCTACAAAATGTAACTGCTTCTGAGTTCATGAGCCCCCTGCCGGGATCGAACCAGCGACCTACTGATTACAAGTCAGTTGCTCTACCAGCTGAGCTAAGGAGGCATTACTTTTTCTGGATTTTAACTACTGATTACAAGTCAGCGGCTATAAAGAGGGTGCAAAAATAAGGGAACTGTTTGTTTTTGCAAGGCTTTTTTAAATGGATTTAAGCAGTTTTAACTGCTTTTTTAAATCATCGAGGTGATTGCTCGCTTCGGTTATTTTACCATTGAACTCTTCCTTCAATTTAACCGCATTTTTAGAGCGCCCAAAAAACTCCAGGTTGTTGCGTAGCGTAGCCAAATCATTTTCGGCATGGGTAATTTGCTTACGCAATTGCTGCTCTTTGTTGTAAATCTTGCGCTCGGCCTGTGGGTCGTTCTTTAATTCACTCAGTTGAATTTTTAACTCAGCCTGATCTTTTTGAGCGGAACTCAATCCTTTGATGGAAGCAATATATTTTGACACCGCCACCGAAAACTGATTCTTGATAGAAGCCACAGCGGGCCGTGGCACAAAGCCTATTTCATTAAACTTAGCCTGCAATTCCTGTAGGTTCTCCATGGTGCTGGTTCCGGCTGCTGTTGCTGCCTCCAGTTCTTTAATTAATGATTCTTTCTTAATTAGGTTTTCACCTTGTTCCTGATCTGCCTTTTCTAAGGTACCACGCTGTTGCTGAAAGAAATGGTCGCACGCTTCTTTAAACTCTTTATAAATTTTGTCGCGTTGCTTTTCAGGCACCGGCCCAATTTCTTTCCAGGTGCGTTGCAGATTTTTTAATTCGTTAGACGTCTTATTCCAATCGTCACTCGACTTTAATTCAATAGCACGCGCAACCAGTTCTTGTTTTGCTTTTAAGTTGTTGCCGCGCTCTTCATCCAACTTCTTGAAGAATACATTTTTATTGTGGAAGAAACTTTTAAAAGCTTTCCAGAATTTTTTGTTCAAGTCTTTAGTTTTTGCACGCGGTACACCACCAACAGCATCCCACCGCTTTTGAACTTCAAGAATCTCTTTGGTTTTTTGATTCCACTCTTTTATACGATCCGTAGTAAAAGAAGCGAATGCTTCTACTTCGGTTTCAATGGTAAGCTTAGCCTCCAGGTTTTTCCTAAGCTCGCCCTGCAGCTCGACCAAAAAGGCATCACGCTTGGCATAAACGGCATCGGAAGCAACTTTAAATCGCTGCCATACAGGTTCTTGTCCTTCTTTGGGCACCGGACCTACGTGCTTGAACTCATGATGAAGCTCATTCAATTCCTGAACCGCGTCTTTGATCTTTTCTTTAGAAATTAGTTGCTCGGCCTTTTCGCAGATTTCTAACTTAGCTTCCAGATTTTTTTTACGATCAAGTTCTTTTAGCTCGAAGTAAATATTTCGGTGATCATAAAACCGATCGATCAATGCATTGTAGTTAGCCCACAGTGTTTTAACGTGCGCCATCGAAACCTGGCCTACTTGCTTCCACTCGTTTTGTAACTCCTTAAAAATTGGAAATGAATGTGCGGAGTCTTCGCCATCGATAAGCGCCCGCAACTTTTCAAGAATCTCGTTCTTCTTTTGAAGATTCTCGGTTTTCTTTTCCTCTAAGTTTTTAAAGTATAAGTTTTTCCGGTCGCGGATTAATTTTGAGATTGCATCAAAGGCGTGATCATCATCATCGAACCGATATTCAAAATCTTGTTCAATGCCGCCTTCACCAATAAACTTTTGAAGTGCCACTGCCCTTTCGCCATTGCGAAGCTCATCATACAAAGGCTTGATTATTTTGAGTAAGGCCTCACCCTTGCGCACATCTTCTTCTTTGGCAAGGTCTTTCATCTTGGCTACCAATTCAGCTTTTGAAAATGAAGAATAATCTTCGTTTTCATGAATGCTTTCGGCATGATCACCGTCTAATTGAGCATGATCACCAGCCTCATCTTCCGAATGACCATTTTTGCTTTCAAGTATAGAATCAGCAACTTCCTCAGTTCTCTGCTCCGCTTGCACCTCTTTGTCGTTTTCCATCATCATCACACCTCTTTTA
This sequence comes from Cytophagales bacterium, assembly GCA_038251495.1. Taxonomy (GTDB): domain Bacteria; phylum Bacteroidota; class Bacteroidia; order Cytophagales; family Cyclobacteriaceae; genus ELB16-189. The sequence goes on along the minus strand of JBBSBG010000282.1, from coordinate 2,220 downwards.
AGAGGAAGGGTAAAAATACTAAAATCATTTAATTCATTCGGGGATCGGCCGGGTAATTGGAGTATACTGTAAATCGTCCACCTAGCTCCTGCATGGCCTTTTTCCACATCACTTCGGGCTCAGTTTCAAAGGTTAACTCTTCCGATAACCGATCGCTAACAATCCACGAATCTATTTTAAGTTCCTGATCAAGTTGACCGTTTGACCAACCACTATAGCCAAGAAAAAACTTAATATCGTTAGCGGTAAGTTGCTGGGTATCAATTAAGGACATCAATTGATCGAAGTTTCCGCCCCAAAAAATTCCGGGTATTATTTCAATGGAATCGGCTAATGAAGGTATTCGGTGAATAAAATGCAGGGTGTCTTGCTGCACGGGGCCACCAATAAAAACCCGGCTATCAAAAGCTTTCAAATCATCCATTACTTCGCCCACGCGGGTTTCAGAAGGTTTGTTCAAAATAAAACCCACAGAACCTTCTTCATTGTGCTCTGTTAATAAAATAGCGGTGCGCTCAAAATTAGGATCTGGCAAATAGGGTTCTGATAATAAGAGTCCCCCCTTTTGCGGCAATACTTTATTTTTGTATTTGAAGAATTCCATGCTGTAAACTAAATAACGTGAATTACAATCACCAGTTATGTTAGCAAAATAATTCATGATAAAAATCATTAAAATGATGCAATTAGAACGATCCTTACTTAATATTTAACAAATTAATTATGTCTACCATCGCTGAAATCCGAAAGGAATACTCAAAAGATTCATTAGATCAATCTAATGTTAACAAAAGTCCTATCATTCAATTTAATAAATGGTTTCAGGAAGCGATCAAGTCGGAAGCGCTTGAACCCAATGCGATGACACTCTCCACTTTAACTGAAGATGGAAAACCTTCCGCCCGAATTGTGTTAATAAAAGGCGTTGAAGAAAATAAATTTCTATTCTACACAAATTATCAAAGTCAGAAAGGGAAAGAGTTAGATGCCAACCCTGCTTGTGCACTCACCTTCTTTTGGCCCGAGTTAGAGCGTCAGGTTCGCATTGAAGGAGTATGTGCACGGGTAGATGAAAAGGTTTCTGAAACTTATTTTCAAAGTCGGCCGCGCGGAAGCCAGATTGGTGCGTGGGCATCGCCACAAAGTTCATTAATTAAGAGCCGCGATTTGCTAGATGCCCGCGCGAAAGAAATTGAAGCGAGATTTAAAGATCAACCTGTGTTACCGAAGCCGCATCAATGGGGCGGGTATGCTGTTGAGCCTCTTGAAATTGAATTCTGGCAGGGAAGACCGAGTCGCCTGCACGATCGGGTTGTTTATTATAAGGCTGATAAGCAATGGACGATTCACCGATTGGCGCCTTAAGAGTTTAGCGAAGTGAATGATCAACGTCAATCAGAATTGTTGGTGAAAAACGCCAATCAATGGCGCGTGCTAGAAGCTAAACGAGTTACCGAGAAGAATAGAATTTATTTTTCCGGCTTCTGACTCAATCTTTCTATAAACGCCTCCGCTGAGGGTGTAACCTATAGTAGCTTTTGTAGCGGGGTCAACAATCCAATATTCTTTCACGCCAAATTTTTCGTACAGTTCCTTCTTTGTAACCGTATCATGTGTTGGGTTACCAGGAGAAAGTAATTCGATAAGTAAATCCGGCACTCCATGAATCACACCCTCATCGTCAACAATCGATACGTTTGATGCGGAAACAAAAATTAGATCTGGTTGCACAGCATTTTCTTCCTCATCAAGAAATACATCAAATGGGGCAACAAACAACTCACCTAAACTCTTCAACTCAATGTAATTACCAAGTTGTAAAGTTAACTTGGTGATTAGGCGTTGGCGTTTTCCTATTGGGCTGGGCGACATATACAAACGGTTATCAATGATTTCAGCCAATGTACCTTCGGGCAGCATTTTGAAAACATCCATCATGGTGCGAGGCGGACAAACCAGAGTTTCTTCCATAATTGAAAGTTAAGATTTTCTCTTCAATTTCCGAAAACACAAAAATGAGATGCTTGGTAATCAGTTAACTTCAAAGAGGTGTTTGATCGCTTCGCTTTCAAATTACCGCAACGAAAAAATATCGTCCACGCCAATCACTTTGCGCACCGTAAAGCCTTCACCATACTTGGCACCAATGCTATAGCCAAATTCCTGACCGCGCGACTCTAATAATTTCATAAAGCCGGGATTGGAAATAAATGTTTCGGG
>JBBSBG010000281.1:0-4492 GCA_038251495.1 Cytophagales bacterium | reverse complement strand
GTATGAAGCTAATCCAGAATGGAAAGTTTTGGCTAAACTTGAAATTCCAGAAAGTAAAAAAAGAATCAGTATTACGAACGTGCTAGGCCAAACTACGGTTCAGGTTTCACCCGGCACATTAGTGTTTAACCTTAATGGTAAGGAGTATCTCCTTGATGCGTTAGAGGGCGGGAAAGAGGAGATGTTCATAATTTTTGGAGACCGTACCAACGAAAAAGAAACGTATCCAGCCGGGCGCTACCTGTACATTAAAACTCCTGACGAAAATGGAATGACGGAGATTGACTTTAACAAGGCATACAATCCACCGTGTGCGTTTACTCCGTTTGCAACGTGTCCACTACCACCTGCTCAAAATGTGTTAGCAATACCAATTTTAGCTGGCGAGAAGAATTTTCACATGAATACGAATTGACTATGGATAACCGAATAACTAAATTATTTGCTTCTAAAAAGAAAAACATTCTTTCCGTTTTTTACACGGCTGGCTATCCAACCCTAAACAATACGGCAGCAATAGCAACGTATCTTGAGGCTGCAAACGTAGACATGATCGAAATTGGAATTCCATTCTCTGATCCTATTGCAGATGGACTAACTATTCAGGAGAGTAATAAGGTGGCGCTTGATCAGGGAATGAATGTAGGTTTATTGCTACAGCAAGTAACTGAACTACGTGGCGTAATCAAGATGCCAATTATATTGATGGGTTATTTTAACCCGGTAATGCAATATGGGGTTGAACGTTTCTTTAGGGATGCAGCCAAAGCCGGTGTAGATGGATTCATTCTTCCCGATCTTCCTATTGATGAATTTGAAAAAGAATATAAGGCCATAACAAACTCATTAAATCTTAGTGTCTCATTCTTACTATCTCCAACAACTTCTGAGGCTCGCATCAAGAAAATTGATTCGCTAAGTTCTGGATTTATTTATGCGGTATCTTCTTCAAGCACCACCGGAGCTAAGTCAGAATTTTCGGAGGAACAAGTAGCCTACTTTAGAAAATTAAAAGCCATGAAGTTGACCCATCCTTTTCTTATCGGTTTTGGAATCTCAAATAAAAAGACGTTTTCTCAAGCGTGCGAGTATGGCGCAGGAGCCATTGTTGGAAGTTCATTTATTACAGCGCTTAAAAAGAGTACCAACTTGAAAGAGGACATTGCTGAATTTGTTCAAACCCTGACTGCATAGTTTATGATTATACAATTGTTAGATAGTATCTCAGAATCTGAAAAAAAAAGCATCGCAGATAAGGTAGCTACTTTTGGTTTTAAAACTATGGAAGTAAAAACCCAACGCGGCTTTTATCTGATTGGCATTGGCAAAAAGGATTTTGACATTCGGCAGGTTGGCCACATGAAAGGTATTCTCGATATCCATCGCGTTTCAGATGAATATAAATTGGTGTCGGCTAAATGGAAGGTAGAACCTACCGTGATTGATTTGGGTGATGGCGTTAAACTTGGCGATGGAAATCTATCCATTATGGCTGGGCCGTGTTCGATCGAAAATGAGCAACAAGTTGATTTGACAATTGATCATTTAAAGAAGAATAATATACGGATTATGCGCGGTGGTGTTTTTAAGCCACGCAGCTCACCGTATGCATTTCGGGGGTTAGGTATTGAGGGTTTGCAAATGTGGCATACTAAAGCGAAAGCCGCAGGTATCAAGATTATTAGCGAGGTAATGCAAGTAAGCCAGATCGAATCCATGCTTCCGTATGTAGATATTTTTCAGGTAGGAGCGAGGAACACGCAGAATTTTAATTTACTGGACGAGCTGGGTAAAGTTGATAAACCAGTGATGATTAAGCGCGGTATTTCGGGTACCATTGATGAATTATTGTCGTCAGCCGAATATGTTTTTTCAGCAGGTAATGAAAAGTTAATTCTTTGCGAGCGCGGAATTCGCACGTATGAAAAAGCCAGTCGCAATACAATGGATATCAATGCAATTCCAATTCTTAAATCAAAAACTCATTTGCCTGTGGTGGCCGACCCTTCGCATGCTATTGGTATTCGCGAATATGTTGAGTCAATTGCGTTGGCATCGGTAATGGCCGGAGCAGATGGAATAATCTATGAGACCCATCAAAAACCTGAAGAAGCATTTAGCGATGGTCAACAGACGCTTGATTTTGATGAGTCCGCAAAAATGGTAACGAAACTCCGTAAAGCTTACCAACTTTTAATAAGCGAGTAGCACCTCACCGAGTTTCATCTTTTATCCATTGGCGAGCCTCTTCAAGGGTTTCGCAGAATCCATACTTTACAGGATATGCATCCTTAATTTGTTGTAGCTTTTTCTTGTATTCCGGTAATTCATAATCTTTTTTAGAAACAATCAAGACAATAGTTTTTACTCCTATTTTTAAGTATTCATTTTTATATTTTTCCCTTATTCGATTTAGTTCAGCCTCATCGCGTTGCGGTACTTTCCGAATATCAGAAATCCAATTTGGTGTTCGATAGGCTCTTAAGAAATCCAATGAAACTGATAGCACTTGTTCAAATTCTTCAGGCGTATGATCCCGTTGCCAAATCACGCACAATGCTTCAATGGAGGCATCGAAGAATATACTGACAACATCATTTTGAAAGATAAGTTGCTCACCAATGTTTTCAGGAATTTTGAGGTAAACCGAAAAGGTTGTTCCTTGATTCACGGAACTCTTAACCTTTATGCTGCCACCCATTGCTTCGGTTTGCAATTTTACCAGGAATAGACCCAGGCCCTTGCCCTCCACATGGGTATGGAAACGTCTGTATAAGCTAAATACCTGACTCCCGAATCGATTCATATCAAGACCAATTCCATTGTCGGCCACATCCAATTGAATGAAACTTCCCTCGCGGGAAGTGGATACACTAATTACACACGCTCTTTCTGAATCGCGGTATTTGATAGCATTGCTGATAAGATTGTAGAGAATGCTATGCACCATGATTTTAACTGAGTAAACTTCTGGTGCAGATTCAAAATTTGAATGAATAGTAACACCGTAATCATCAATATCTTTCTTTAAAAGTGTTCTTATATGCTCAAGTTCGTTAACCCATAAAATTCGCTGCCGTAGTTTGGTGATTTTATTACGAATATCAATGATGTTGCTAAGGTCTTTAATGGTTGATTCTAGTGAATTCATGGAGGTTCTAAAGTGCTCAAAAAGAGGCCTGTTGTTTGGTCCGAGTTCATTAAAATCTAAAAGATTTAATAAACCGCCAATGCTCGCCATCGGTCCGCGCAGATTATGAGAGATTGTATAGGAGAACTGTTGCAGATCGTTATTATGATTAATTAACTCTGAGTTTGTCTCAGTCAGCTGCTTATTTTTTTCAATAATTTCTTCCGAGAGCTGACTATTTTCAGCAGCCAACATTTCACGCTGCCTCCCAATCAATTCGTTGGCTTCAACTAGCTTTTGTTGTTGTTCAAGTAATAATTCGCGCTGTTTTTTCAAATTCTCATTGGTTGAGTTTAAACTCAAAATGAGGGATTGATTTTCAGTATCTGATTTTTCAAAACTGTTTTTAAGAAAATAGGCGCTGATTGAGATAACCAGAAAGGTTGTTAACACCACGTAGTTAAGAAAGTAATAGTTTGGAGCAGTGAAACCCATTTGATAATAGCCCACACCAAACAAGGCATGAATTGGATCGAACAGCAGCAGACATACGAAATTTATTATAAGGGCCGGAATCCAGTATTTCCGTTCTTCCATTTTAAATAAAATGAAGGGAAATAAAGTGGCTGCAAGAAGCGTAAGCCTAAATTCAAAGTATTGGAATTCCTCCAGTTGGAAGTAATCAAACTTATCAATAACGGAAGTAACAACTGAGGCGAGACTAAGCACAATGGATAACAGAATACGGCTTGCTGAGGTAAATCCAAGGTTGTTGATAAACAACGGTAACAAAAACACAATGGAGAATCCAAGCGCTAATTGCGAAGAATAGATAAAGCCAAATGAAAGTGCCGAAACCAGGAAAAGAATAAATGCCAGACCCGCGATAAGCACGCTTACACGATTAGTCAGCACCACATTTCTTGCATGGTGCAGGCTATTAGTTTTGTTAAAACCCCAATAGCTAATCGTTTTCCAAAGACTCATAGCGTGTGTCTTGTTTGATTAGAAAAGTAGCTTTGTTTTGTCATCCACACAACTAATTTAGTCTTTACTGGTTATTAAAAGTTTTATATTTGAAGCAGCTCAATCGGTTGAAATTTGTAAAGGTGTGAATAAAAATAACTCACGTAAGGAAGATCAGGCTAAGTTGCTTTTAAAGGCCTACGAATTGATGTGTGTATCAATCGGGATGGCAGATATCTATGAAACAAATAGAGAAATATCCAGCAAGTACGTGCATAGTACTTCCCGTGGGCATGAAGCGATTCAACTGGCGGTTGGCCTTCAGCTAAAGGAGTTTGATTATGCCGCACCCTATTATCGCGATGAGTCGATGCTGTTAGGGCTGGGCTTGGAGCC
>JBBSBG010000280.1:0-4515 GCA_038251495.1 Cytophagales bacterium | reverse complement strand
TTGATTACAGTGTTGAAAGCATTTACCGAACGTAAGCATGCGCGTGTTAGCTGGCTATTAGTTGTAATGAATCACTTTTGGGTTGCCCTTGCTATTTCATTCAATGAGCAATTTAGTTTTGATCAGATTCACTATTATTTAAGTGGCGTAGCGGTTGCAGGTATCCTTGGCTTTTTAGTTTTGCGTTGGTTACGTTCGCATGAAGGCAACATTGGCCTTGATCAATTTCATGGTCATTCCTACAAGCATCCGAAATTCGCACTGGTGTTTTTGTTGGCATGTTTAGGGGTGTCTGGGTTTCCTATCACACCTACTTTTATTGGTGAAGATTTAATATTCACCCATATTCACGAAGATCAACCAATACTTGCGTTAATTGTATCACTCACATTTATTATAGATGGCTTGGCAATTATCAGGATGTATGCCCGCGTATTTTTAGGGCCGCATGTAAAATCTATTTACGATATGGCGTATCGTTCATCATAAAACGATCGAGAAATTTCAGCGTACTGATTCTTTTGTTGCGTTGGGTTAAGTTAAAAGTGTCGCAGCAATTGTTTCAGGGTTTTGATCTCTTTTTGTTTGATGGCCGGGAAGTTGGCAATTCGAAATGTGTCTTTTTTCAGTGCGCCATATCCATCGCCCAGTAGAATGCCTTTTCCTTTTGCGGTTTTTTTTATTACCGAAATCAAATCCGGGTCGCAGCTAATGGTAAGCACAGTTCTTGAACGAACTGCAGCATTACGAATGTAGAGCTTTAGATTTTGGCTTTGTTTGAAAAACTCAACCCATTCAGTAGCTCGGGTTGTAATTTTCTTATCCACCTGCCGTATTGGTTTTACTTTTTTTAGTACTCGCATGAGCAAGTAAATTCCCAATACATTGGGTGTGTAAGGTGTTTGCCAACGAGCCATCATTTCATTCATAAATACCAAACTGTTGTAATGATTTTTTTCATTGATCGATTTCATTCGATCAATCGCTTTAGTTGAGCAAATCATAATCGCGAGTCCGGCCGGTAAGCCAAAACATTTCTGCACGGAAGCAAACCAAACATCGGCTGTTTTTATCGGCAACTCAACCCCTGCCATTGAAGATGTAGCATCAATGGCAATGATAGAATCAGGATTATTTTTTCGAATCGAGCGAAGGAGCGAGGCACTCAGCTCCGTGCCATTGCTTGTTTCATTTTGAGTAAGGCAAATGAATTCGCTAGTAGGTGCAACAATAAGTCTCTTTTCTTTTTCAAAAGGAATACCAGTTGCGCCTGGCACTAACCGTTTCGTGTACTCATACCACTTTTCGCCAAACGATCCATTATAATAATGAGAACTGGTTTTGGTAATTAGTGATTGCGCTATAATCTCCCAACACTCTGTGGCCGATGATGCAAAGAACACGGTATAGTTATTTGGAACATTTAGTTTCTCCTTTAACAGCTCCACGGTCTTCTGGCAAATTTCCATGAACTCTTCGCTGCGATGGCTGATACTCAATATTCCCTTGCGATGCGCATCTTTTACATATTTAGGAATTTCATCGTAGGTGCGCGAAGGGCCAGGGTAGAAGGAAATCATGTAGGCTTAATTTGAGTAACAAAACTATCATAAGCCTTTAACAAGGTAAAATCTATATTAAAAAAATTAGGTGGTTGAAGTGTAAATGCTGGAAAGGATTGTAAATAAACGCTTGCTAACTGTTGAATTAGTATTATAGGCCTGAATTTACGTCTATGAATTTGTCAAATATTTCCAAATTCCTATATTCGTTGGCTCGACTTTTTAAAGGATACCTCAAAAACCAAACACTTTAAACAAAATAACTTATGGATTTCAATCAAACCTCTGCCCTCGTTGAGGCAAGTATTAAAGCTCTTAATGTTGACCCTGTTTTATGTCGCGGGCAAAAGCCCGGCCAATGGTCGCTTACCTATAAGGGAGTGTCCGTATGGTTCGATGTATTTAATTTTCAAACCAATCTTGATCGGTGGTATTTGCAAGTGATGAGTCCGCTGGTAGAAGTGCCCGATAAAAATCTTGAGAGTTTTTATCAAAACTTGTTAGAGATCAATAGTGGGCTTTATGGCTCTTGGATTTGCAAGAAAGGAAATTGGACTTATGTAATGTTTTTGCGCGAGTCTCAGGACCTTGATCAGAATGAAGTTAATGCAACACTTGACCGTGTGGCAATTTATAGCAGCGAATGGAGTGGTAAAATAAAATTCAAGTTTGAAGGCAGCTGGCTTCCTAAAACAACACCTAATGCCGGTGGCAATGCTGATGGCGCACCAAAATAGATTACTCTAAATATTTATTGGTGAGGCTTTCTGCCAATGCCTCCAGGTCAATATTAAGCATCCCTTTGTTAACGCGAAGGGATTGTTTTTTTAACTTATCGGGCAACTGATCAGCGCCATAATAGGCTCCTAAGATTGCTCCAGCTACCGCGGCAACCGTGTCGTTGTCGCGGCCATAGTTAATCACAAACTGCAGCGTCTTTTCAAAATCATAATCGGAGCAAAGCATGGCCGTTACCGTAATCATATAAATTTCACCTGCATGAAACATGGTATCTTCATTACGCTGGTCAAGCATTGCATAGGCTTGTGATAGTTTATAGTAGTCAAGAAGATCAATACCTTTTAATTCTTTTGGAATTTTAAAGTTGGCAGGAATGTCTGCTTGGGTTAGGCTATTTGTTTTAGCGGCTATGTTAACAGCAATCGAATAAAAATTGTACGGAATTCTGCCCACCAATCTACTTTTATAATAATTTTTTGGATCAACTGTACGTATTACGGCAGCGATATTTTTTTTATCGGCTCCTTCAACAAAAGCCTGAGATGCCATGGCTGCAACCAAAGCAGTAATATCTTTGGCATAACCAATATCAAATATAGAGAGATTATATGCTGCCTGATAAGCGGCCGTGGCATCACCAGGCACAATCGCTGCTACCATTGGGCTGTATAGCATGCCTGCACACGTCATTTCGCCCCCATAGAATTTATTCACGGCTTCTACATATTCATTCAATTGATTTTTTTGATAAGGATCCGCAACCAACGCCCACTCTTGAAGCCATGCCATCTTCATAAGATTTTCTTCATAAGGTTCAGGATCAAAACCTTCTGTTGATTTTAAGGTTTCGATATTTTTTTTGTATTCATCTACAATAAACTTTGCGTAGTTTTCAGCATTAGGCGTTGGCCAGTTTTCGGTGACTGCATAATTAGCAAATAGTTTTTTCCAACGAGTGTCGTCAGTAGTGCCGCCACCAGGAAGATTCCATTTCCAAGGACCCTCAGCACCAGCCGCTCGCACCGCGCTATCGAGCCCAGTAACAAAACCATACTGAATTTCAATATCCCTGCGGCCCCAACCCTCAGTCGCATTGCCCATAGCATCGCCAATGGCCGAGCCAAGTAGCATCCCTAATACTTTGTTGTAATAAACCTGGCGCGAAAGTTTTGGGGCGGTAATTACCGCATCCTCAGTTAATTCATTTATTTGAGAAATGGGTTTCTCTTTTTGCGTGCAACTTAATGTTAATAAAGAAAAGCAAGTCACTAATAACACGTATCTCATAATGTCTGGGTTGGAGGGATAAGCCTGTTACTTTAAAATAAGTTCATTCGCATATTCCATCAGTACTTCTTTTTCTGATAACTTTAGTTCAAGTGGAAGTTGAGCAAGGCCTATTAGTCTTCGCATTATTTCTGCACCACAAAATCCGCGAAAAAGATTTTCATCAAATTGATCAGGTTTTTCGTAAAGATGCATCGCCAACTTAATTTTTTCATCGCCAACTTGTGCCAAGTGTAAATGTGCAACGGCTACTCCAAAATCAAACTCTGCATAACCAAGATGGGAAAATTCAGGGTCAATAACTTTTATACCGGAAACAGTTTTTAACCAACTGCCTGGGTAATAATCACCATGAATTAAAATTTTACCTTCGGCCAAATAGTGCGCACCTAATTCATCAAGACGAGTTTGTAAGATTGAGTCGCCCTGATAATAGCTTGCCAGCTTTTGCAACCCGGACTCTATCGAATCTAAATCAAAACCATTACTTTTTTGAAAAGGATATTTAAAGATGTGGGTGTGATTTAATTTTTTTAATTCTTTGTTTGTTGGGAAATAAGTTGGGGTGGTTAGGTTGTGCAGATTGGTAAGAAATTCCATAAGGACTTTCAATTCCTCATCCGATAATAGATTGTTCTTTTTGTAAAGTGAAGTATAGTCAGTGCCAGCTCCTAAATCCTCCATCACTAGCAAATAAGTTAACGTATCAAACGCAATTATCTGTGGGCAAAATTTCTGAAAATATTGATGCGCTGTGACCTCTTGATAAAAAGCAGCTTCGGCTTGAATGCGATTGGCAGGGGCTTCCAGCGTTGGGTATTTTTCAACCCACGGGCGGGATTGTTTAAGAATAATTGATTTGGAGGTTGTTTTAATACGAAGAACTAAATTCATGTTTCCTTCGCCTGCTTTTTCAATCGAAGTA
>JBBSBG010000279.1:0-4533 GCA_038251495.1 Cytophagales bacterium | reverse complement strand
CTTTACATTTTTACCCACGACTGGAAAAAACTCAACAATGTTAAACTACATTTAAAAGGCACAGAATTTCAATTGAAAGTTTGGGAAGCGCTGCTAAAAATACCCATGGGTCAACTATCAACCTATGGAACAATAGCCGGGCAAATTAAAAATGCCTTCGCTTCACGCGCTGTTGGCACCGCGATTGGCAGCAACCCGGTTGCGTTCTTGATTCCTTGTCATAGAGTTATTCAATCTACCGGAACGGTTGGTGGCTACATGTGGGGCACAACCCGAAAGATCGCTATTATTGGTTGGGAAGCAGCAAGGGAATTTACGAATTTAGAATGACGAAGTACGAATTTTTGCAAGATTGGCGACTCTCAAATCTTACTTCGTAATTCTAAATTTGTAATTCTAAAAATGTGGTCTCACCTTAATTTGGGAAGGTCAATTTTTTCTCGCAAGCGAAGATTTTACAAAATGATTCAGCCAGGTAAAATAACATTAAGCGGCAATAGTAGGTTAAAGATCTATGGTAGGCTTGATTGTAAATCCGGGAAGAGAATGAAATCGGAGAATCGAATTTTCTTTTCGTCAAAGCAGGAAGCACAAAAATTAAAGTATCGACCGTGTGGAAATTGTTTACGGCAGGAATATCAAAATTGGAAAGATTTACGAATGGAGAATTACGATGCACGATTTAAGGCCGCAAAATAAATTTATACCTACTCATTTTTTCATTCCTAAATCATACTTCTAAATTCGTAGCTCCCATATTTAGTACCCTACCATTCTATAATAAATTCTAAAATTCGTACATCGTCAATCTTAATCCGCACCTCATCAAAGATGGATCTATTTAATCAACACGTGATCTCGAATTTGCTTCCGCACGATGGGGTTGTAAATTACTATGGTAAAATTATGTCGCACGAAAAAGTCCAGCACTATTTAGATAAAATGCTTAACACAATTGTTTGGAAAAATGATGAGGCGATAATTTTTGGAAAACACTTTATCACTAAACGTAAAGTGGCATGGTACGGAGATTCAAATTATTCGTACACATACTCTAACACAACAAAGCAGGCACTAATCTGGACACCCGAGCTTCTCGAGTTGAAAAAGCGAGTTGAGGAAGTCTCTGCAACATCGTTCAATTCATGTTTGCTGAATCTTTATCACACAGGCGAAGAAGGAATGGCCTGGCATAGTGATGATGAAAAAGCACTTGCAAAAGATACTGCCATTGCATCCTTAAGTTTTGGTGCCGAGAGAAAATTTGCCTTCAAGCATAAGGAAACAAAGGAAACCGTTTCCATGATTTTGGAAGAAGGAAGCTTGCTGGTAATGAAAGGCAACACACAAACAAATTGGCTCCACCGCTTACCACCTACTAAAAAGATAAAGAGCCCACGAGTGAACCTCACATTCAGATCCATGATTGTTCAGTCATAGGTATCTGCGCTTAAGCTTGTAGACATCTCCGAAACAATAATTTACATTTGTAAGTCTGGGTAGCTTTAACCACTCACAACTTTATGAAAAAACTTTTCCTTTACCTTGTAATGGGATTAATCCTGCTGGTTTGTGTACTTGTTATAAACACCTACACCAAGCCTTCAAAGCAAATGAAAGTGGAGGCTGCACCTGCCCCAGAAATTACCCCTGCTGCATTACAGCATTTTAAAGAAGCACTCGCATTCAAAACGATTTCTTACGGAGATGGAACACACTTCGACACGGCACAGTTTTTAGGGTTTCGAAAATTTCTCGAAGCAACGTATCCAACGTTTCACGCTAAGCTAGAACGTGAGATCGTTGCCGGATACACACTTTTATTTACCTGGAAGGGGAAGAATCCAAAATTGGAACCTATCGTTTTGATGGCACATCAGGACGTTGTTCCTATTGAAGAAGGAACCGAATCGATATGGACGGTTAACCCGTTTGCCGGAGAGATTAAAGATAATTTCATTTGGGGTCGCGGTACCACGGATGACAAAATCAATTTGATCAGTATGCTGGAAGCTGCTGAGAAATTATTGTTGAATAACTTTCAACCTGAGCAAACAATATACTTTTCATTTGGTCACGATGAAGAAGTAGGCGGAAAAGGAGCAATAGCAGTTGCTAAACTTTTAAGAGATCGCGGTGTTAAAGCGGAGTTTGTAATGGACGAAGGCGGCATCATCACCACCAATCAAATTCCGGGAATAGCAAAACCAGTTGCCTTGTTGGGCACTTCAGAAAAAGGATTCTTATCGACTGTTTTAGCGGTGGAGGTACCCGGTGGACATAGCTCGATGCCAGCGCCTGAGACATCAATTGATATTTTAACAAAAGCAATTCTAAAATTAAGAGCCAACCCTTTTGAAGCAAGGTTTTCTGAATCAATGACCGGCTTTATTGAAAGCTTAGGTCCTGAAATGCCTTTCATCCAACGCCTCGCTTTTGCTAATCCGTGGTTGTTTAAAGGAATGATTGTTGGCATTTATGAAAGTAGCCCAGCAGGGAATGCTATGGTGCGCACTACAATTGCACCAACCATAATTCAAGCTGGGATAAAAGACAATGTGATTCCAACGCTTGCAACAGCAACGATTAATTTCAGATTACTACCAGGCGATAAAGCCGAAGCGGTAATAAGCAAAATAAAAGAAGTCATTGCAGACGATCGGGTTAAAGTAATTGTGTTTGGGAACGGGTTTTCAGAGGCATCAGAAGTTACATCTATGAACAGTGGGGGTTATAGAAAAATTGAAAAAGCAATAAAGACCAGTTATCCAGATTTACTTACTTCTCCTTTTTTAATGATTGGCGCGACTGATTCTCGCTATTTTGGTGAGGTATCGCCCAACATCATTAAGTTTAGTCCTATGATTGATCCTATTGGATTTCATGGAATTGACGAGCGGGTAAGCCTTGAAAGCTATAAAACAGCACTCTGGTTTTATGAGCAGTTAATTAGACTCAACTAGCTAATTTCAGTGGAACCTTCCAACGAATGATTCAGCCCTTGTGTCTATCAATTGGGGCTTAGGACCCCGCGTTGGGTTGAAGTTTAGTATCAGTGAAAACGTTTTATTAAGCACCGAAGCAACTTACTATTTGCGCTATTTCAACGATTCTCAGTCAATCACAGGGCAACTTGATTCCAATCAAAGATCAAGTGAGTTCCGCTTAACCTTGCCCATCACCCTTTTCCTTTCTGTTAAGTTCGGAGGTCCACAAAAAGATTAGTCTTTTCAGCAATTAGAATCTTCCCCACCATTCGGTAACCCAATGTTGCAACTCCCACCCCTAAAATACCCATTCGTCCTGCCCCGCTAAATCAAAACCGAGTCTTTGGAGTTTTAACACCAAACCAACACAAAAACTCGTATGAAAAACAATCTATTTAAAAGTATTAAAACAAGCTACATCGCGAAAATGGTCGCGATAATCGCAATTGTATCTGTGTCCTTCACAAGTTGTAATGATGATGATGCCGAAATGGCACCAACCCAGAGTATCGTTGCGTTGGCACAGGGCAACTCTGATCTTAGCACGTTAGTCACTGCTTTAACAAAGTATCCCGATCTAGTTTCCACATTAAGTGGTAATGGTGCTTATACCGTATTTGCTCCAACCAATGCCGCATTTGCAGGATTACTTTCAGCAATCGGTCAAACTAGCTTAGACGACATTCCGGAATCAGTTTTAAAAAGTGTGCTGCAATACCATGTAGTTACCAGCGGAGCAGTTCTTTCAACCCAATTAACAACGGGAGATGTTACTACTGCAAATGGAGAGGCGATTTCCGTCAATGTTTCATCAGGTGTGAAATTAAACTCTACAGTAAATGTGGTAACTGCCGATGTGAAAGCAACAAACGGAGTTGTTCATGTTATAGATGCTGTTTTAGTTCCACCAACCGTAACACCAATTGTAGGGACAATTGTTGCGCCAGCCTATTTTAATAAAAACTTTTCAACATTAGTTGCTGCGGTAGTTCAGGCTGGTTTGTTGCCAACGCTGTTGTCAACCACTAATCAGCTTACATTATTTGCGCCTACTAACGCTGCCTTTACGGCTGCAGGTATTACTTCGTTGCCCGCTAACAATGCAACTGGAAATGCTTTGCTAACCTCTATTTTGGCATACCATGTAATTGCTGGAACGAGTGAAATTAAAGCTGCAGATATTGCTTCCGGCCCTTCTTCGGCTGCAACCTTTGGGGGCGCTAAAATTTATTTGAGTAAGGGCGCGGCTGGAGTATTTATAAATGGCAAAACGCAAGTTACCGCTACAGATATTCAGGGCTCTAATGGAATAGTTCACGTAATCAACAGAACACTTGTTCCACCAACTCAAACAATAGCTGAAATTGTTGTTGCTAATACAACCGCAGCGGCACCTCAGTTTACACAATTGCTTGCGGCACTTCAGCGCACGCAGGGCCAAGGCGATAATGACTTACTTGCTGCTGTGAGCGCATCAACAGGTGAATTGACTGTGTTTGCTCCAACTGACGCTGCATTTCAGGCACTGTACACTTCATTAGAGGTT
>JBBSBG010000278.1:0-4570 GCA_038251495.1 Cytophagales bacterium | reverse complement strand
CGGGATTAGGTCAGGCAACTGAAACCATCAACGGGTTTGAGTATCTATTACAGAACTTTAAAAAACCAATGGTTATCGATGCCGATGCATTGAATATTTTATCGAGCAATCCACAGTTACAGAAGTTAATTCCAGAAGGAAGTATTTTAACACCACATCCGGGAGAATTTGCCAGACTGGTTGGGGAATGGGAGAATGACTTTAATAAACTTGAAAAGCTGAGGAAGTTTGCCCACAGCATCCAATCCATTGTAATTCTTAAGGGCGCTTACACAGCTATCTCAACTCCTGAGGGAAAATTATATTTCAACGCTACAGGAAACCCGGGCATGGCTACCGGAGGAAGCGGAGATGTGCTTACAGGAGTGCTAACCGGGTTATTAGCGCAGGGATATTCTTCTTTAGAGGCCTCAATTACAGGAGTTTACATTCATGGATTGGCTGGAGATTTGGCCGCTCGCGAAAAGGGCGAAGTCTCCCTGATTGCTGGCGATATAGTTGAATTTTTGCCTGCCGCCTTTAGAAAAGTGCAGTAGAACGACCGAATTCAGAATTTATTTCAAATCGTTTTAAACTTTTGGCTCATTTCTTGCGTCTAAATGCTAGAAATACTCGTACATACGCATATAATGAACCTAAAGAGAACTTTTTATATCCTGCTGATACTGATTTTGACAGTCCAACTTGGATTTGCTCAAGTTAAAGAAGAAGCTTTTCGTCAGGGTCAACCCGATCCAGTTAAATTAATTCAAGTTTATCCTAATCCGGCAACAGAATATGTGAGTGTTAAGTTTGAAACTCCGCTTGCAAAGAAAGTTAACCTTTCGTTTCATAATATTTTAGGGTCTGCGCTTACTCTCGAGACAGAAGTCATTGATGATCATGAAATAAAAATCCGGGTTAAGGATCTCAATTCAGGGTACTACTTTATTTCTGTTCAAGATGAGAAAAATAATTTCAAGAGTACCTACAAGTTCTTAAAACGATAATCCTCGAATTTTATTCCTCGTTTCAATTTGCTATTTTTCAGCGATACCTGAAAAAAGTTGAATCAATTTGTTATAGCCATTGATATTGGTACCACCAGCACAAAAGCGCTCGCAGTTCTACCTGATGGAGTTGTGTTGCAAGTGCACCAACGATTTTATCCAACTCATTACCCTAAGCCCGGATTTGCTGAACAAGATGCCGATCAAATTCTGGAAGCTGTAAAGGAGGTCTTAACTTCTGCGGCATTCCATGTCTCATCCGATTTTCAATTAGCAGGAATTTGTTTCAGCAGCGCTATGCATAGTTTAATGGCGGTAGATCAACAGGGCAATCCGCTGACACCACTTATCATTTGGGCAGATACGCGAAGTTCAGCGCAGGCTAAAAGATTGAGGGGTACACCCGCTGGCAAAAAAATTCATGGCCACACAGGTACAGCGATTCACCCTATGTCGCCATTTTGCAAATTGTTATGGTTTCACGATCATGAACCGGAACTATTTGCACGGGCGCACAAATTTATAGGCATCAAGGAATATATAATCTATCAACTTTGTCACGAATATGTAATTGATTATTCGGTTGCATCAGCGACCGGTTTGTTTGATTTAGATTCTTTAAACTGGTCAACCGAAGCACTTAATGCCGCAGGAATTTCACCCGATAAATTGTCAAAACCTGTTCCTCATAATCATCAAACAAAAATCATAAGAAGTTTTGATAATCCTGAGTTGAATACTGTTCCGGTCTTTATAGGTGCTAACGATGGCTGCTTGGCGCAGCTTGGCAGTGGAGCTATGGGTGAAGGCGATCTTACAATTACACTAGGAACAAGTGGAGCAGTGAGACGGGTGGAAGGAGCGCAATTCATTGATGTTGATCAAAAATTGTTTCGTTATTTGCTGACTAAGGATGTAAAAATTGTTGGGGGTGCTACAAATAATGGCACGGTAATCCTGGAATGGTTTGGTCGCGAGTTTGTTTCTCCGTCAACAAGCATGGTTGAATTAACAAAACTGGCGAATGACGTTCCTGCTGGTTGCGATGGTTTACTCGCATTGCCTTTTCTTCAAGGCGAACGGGCACCGATGTACAACCCAGATGCCAAAGGGGTATTCTTTAACATAACTCTAAGACATACGCGGGCTCATTTTGTTAAAGCCTTAATGGAAGGAATTTGCTTTGAACTCAATAGCATTGTTAAAAGTGTGGAGGCGGCCTGCGGTACATCAAAAAGAGTCTTGGTTAGCGGGGGAATAATTCATTCCCCAGAATGGGTACAACTACTAAGTACAGTTTTAGGCAAGCAATTAGTTGTATCTGGGGCTCACGATGCCTCGTCCTTAGGCTCTGCGGAAATTGCTTTTAATGCGTTGAATATTCCTTTTCATCAAAACACTACAAAAGGAGTAGAATATAGTCCTGACAGGAGCCAGCATATGGCTTATCAAATGCAATTTGAGGCGTTTGAGGTTTTGTATGGTAAAGTTGAGGATCAATTTTGAGCAAACCCTTTCGGGTAGATTAGATACTTTTGAAAGATTGCTAATCTGTTAAATACAAGAGGATCATGCCCTCTGCATTTCTCACTGATAAAAAACTCAATCCTAGAAAGTAACAGCCACTGTAATCACTTCATTCTTTCTCTTAACTTTCACAGGTACAGTTTGCCCTTTTTCAAATTTACTCAAGGCATCCATGTAGTTTTGAATATCCTGAATGGGATATTCTCCAATCTCAATAATAATGTCGCCAGTTTCAATTCCAGCTCTTTGGGCGGGACGGCCTTCTGTTACGCCATCTACCAATAGACCTGCGGCATCGGATGTATAACTTGGCATAATTCCAAGGGTGACTTTAAAAGAACGAGATGAGTCCATAGATTTATTTTTGGTTGTAAGGAAAGCAAGCTTGGGTTCACTATCTAATTTCTCGATAACAGCGATAATTAATTCCAAAACTTCTTTTTCACCGGCATAATTTATTTTATCCCAATCGTCTGAGGGTTTGTGATAATCGCTATGCGACCCGGTAAAGAAATGCAACACCGGAATATCTTTTAAATAAAACGAAGTATGATCGGAAGGACCAACTCCCGCAGAATCTGTTTTGATTGAAAGTTTTGATCCAATACTTTTTAGTAAGGGTTCCCAAACCGGACTGGTTCCTGATCCGCTAACCGCAACGCTTTTTGTTGTCGGGTTCAATCGACCAATCATATCCATGTTGATCATATAATTTACAGTGCTCAATTCAAGTGGTGGGTGTTCAGTAAAGTGTTTAGAACCAAACAAGCCAAGCTCCTCCCCGCTAAAACAGATAAACAGAAAATTACTTTTCTCTTTCACTTTATTGGTAGAAAAGTAACGGGCAAGTTCAAGAACTCCGGCCACGCCCGAAGCATTATCATCAGCACCGTTGTGAATTTTTCCTATTGGGTTTGCGTCTAGAGAGCTGCCATTTTCACCTAAACCTAAATGATCGAAGTGTGCACCAATTATAATTGTATTGGTTGCCTGATTATCTATGTAAGCAACAACATTATGCGCTATTCCTTCTGTACCTGTGCCATGCATGCCTCCTTTAAAAGGGAAGGATTGTGCAAACGTTGATGATTCTCCTTTTGGAGTAAGATTTAATTTTTTGAATTGCTTTTCAATGTATTCCATGGCCATCTTCTCTCCGGCCGATCCTGTTAGGCGTCCCTGCATGGCGTCATCCGCTAAAACTTTGATGTGGGCTTTAATATTTTTTTCTTCAATCTTTTGGCTAAAGGCCGAATAAGAAAGGGAGATCGAAAGGAAAAACAAAAGAAGGTTGCCTGTTTTCATAATATCAGTAATTAAATCGCATGTAAGATAAATTTCATTTGCTCTACAAAGTGTTAACATCAGGATTTTTTTTACCGAAATCGCCCTAAACCTTGTACTTTTGAAGTCGTAATTGATTATTCTATGAAAGGTCCAAATATTGTTTTGCTCACCGATTTTTCGCCCCTATCGAAAGTGGCTATGCAGTATGCACTTAAAATGGCTGCTCCGCTTGAAGCAAACTTTACCATTTTAAATATTGTGCGGATTGATGGTATTCCAAAAGCAAATTTAAGAACGAAACAAATTGAAAAATCGGTGGCTCTTGTTTCGCAGGAAGAAGGAGATAATCTGGTTGCCGAACTGCGAAGTCAGGTTAAGGGAAATTACTCGCTTGAATTCAAGCCAGTGAAAGCACGTACCGTTTCTGAGATGGTAAGAAAATATGTAGCCAAGCACCCAACTAACATGGTGGTGATGGGTTTGCAAGGTGC
The DNA here is from genome assembly GCA_038251495.1 of Cytophagales bacterium. GTDB lineage: Bacteria > Bacteroidota > Bacteroidia > Cytophagales > Cyclobacteriaceae > ELB16-189. The sequence goes on along the minus strand of JBBSBG010000278.1, from coordinate 276 downwards.
TTCGGCTATGAAAAAAGCTCGCTTAGGCGGAACTACGGTTTCAGTAATTGATGAATGCCCGGTGCCTGTAATGGCTATTCCGGCATTGGCCAACTACCAAAATTTGAAGCACATTGTTTACGCAAGCGACTTAAAAAACATTCAGAAAGAACTTGACATTATTGTTGAGTTTGCCAAAATATTTGGATCAGCCGTTCACATGATTCATGTCGCTCCTGTAATGGATAAAAAAGTTGACTCTACGATTCAAACTGTGGAAGCAGTTATTCAAAAAAT
>JBBSBG010000277.1:0-4578 GCA_038251495.1 Cytophagales bacterium | reverse complement strand
TTAACACTTTCGAAAGAGCACTTGGCTTCAATGAAGGATCAACTGTATGTTGTAGGGCTGGCTTCACACTTAAGTCCGCAACGGATGGATAACATTTCTGTGATCAAAGATAATTTGGAGAAACGATTTTTAATGGACTACCTGACTGTTGACTTCAACGGAGAAAGTGAGACCGCAACTGGGAGAGTACTAAGTGCAAATTATTTGGTGCCGCTATTACTGCTGTACGAACATTACGTAGAGAATAATGAAACCGAAAAGAAAGCTGAGTTAACTGAATTGATTAATAAAATTGCAGTGAATACTAACAAAGAGGATTTGGTTAGCAATTTTCTTAATCGGAATAATTTTGCTGAGATACCTTATTTCCCTAGTGACCTAACTGCAAAATCATTAGAGGGCAGATTCAAACCTATTTCGGAAAGAATCTATGCGGGGGAATCAGAAGTTAGAAATGACCAGTACAACGAGTTTCTGGCGTACTTGACGAAGAATAAGCTGAATGAACTACATGAAAAGTATAAGTTTGATTTTAGCAGATATGAAGAGCCGGCATTTTCTTTAATGTCGAATTATGCATTGCCAAGAGTTGAGACAAAAAAAAGTAAATTCTTTAATCGTCATCCTGCTGTCAATATTTCATTTGACGCGGCAAATGCTTATTGTGAGTGGCTTACGCAACAATATAATAACGCAACAGAGCGTAAGTATAAGAAAGTGAAGGTTAGGCTTCCGACCTTAGATGAATGGCAGATTGCCGCGGCAGGTATAAAAAATCCTAGTTCTTGGAAGTTGGATGAACAACGTGCAGAAGTGAGGATTACTCCTAAAGGATCTGAATTTGATAAGAATGCAGAAGTGAAAATAGTATCATTAGACAACCCTGAAATTTTATATCCATGGTTCAAACATTATGGATTGCGCAACTCACCGCGCAACAACAAGGATTGTTATTTGGGTAATTTTAAATCTGAGATTTGTAATTGTCCTGGCATGAAAGGGCAACAACCACCAAATGCAGATGGCTTCGCAACCATGGGTGCAACCCAGGCATATTTTCCAAATGAAGTTGGGCTTTATGATGTGGTAGGAAATGTAGCGGAGATGATTGATGAAAAAGGAAAAGCGTGTGGTGGAAGTTGGAATCATTCGCCTGCTGAGTCGACTATAAGAAGTGTAAACGCGTATTCGAATCCCGATGCGGCAGTAGGGTTTAGAGTTTTCATGGAAATTATTGAGCAATAAAGTTTCGAATGTTTTTTAAAAATCGACTCACTCATTTTACTGATGAGGAGTTAATGCAAATGATGCAGCAAGGGAGCGAGGTGGCGCTGGTAGAAATTTACCAACGCTACAGCGCTCCGCTGTTGCGTTATTTTACGCGTATGCTTTGGCATGATGCCGAAGTGGCACAGGATTTTTTGCAGGATTTGTTCGTGAAGGTGATCGATAACCCGGGTCGTTTTAATACGAGCCGAAAGTTTTCAACATGGATATATTCTATAGCGCACAACATGTGTAAGAACGCATATAGAAACAAAGAACATCGGGATTCGGCAATTATACCCATTGAGCGACATAGCCATACGGATTTAAATAAATTAATTGATGAGCAGGACTTTAAGAACAGACTGAATTTTCTACTCGAAACATTAGACGATGAAAGCAAAACACTTTTCTTACTTCGGTATGAGCACGAATTTGATCTTGAAAAGATAAGCGAGATACTGGCTATCCCCGTTGGCACAATAAAGTCGCGGCTTTTTTATTTACGAAAAGGACTAAGCCAGGAGCTACAAGAATATAAAATCATTTTAAAAGAAGGGATGATATGATACACGTTGATGAGTTGGAAAAATTAGAAAGCTTGATGCAAAGTAAAGCTTTCGCTGAATTAACAACCGAAGAAAAACTTTGGGTTAGTCAATGGATTGAATCGGAAACCGAGTATACAAATCTGCGAAAAGCTAATAGGGAGATAAGTCAGCACCTGATAAGTACTAACCAGGCTGTGCCTGATCCAAAAATCCTCACTCACTTAAAAGCAACGTTGCGTGCAAAACAAACTGCGTCACAATTAAACTGGTGGCAAGTTAAAATGCCTGGCTGGAGTACAGGTGTAATCGCTTCCTTTTTTTGCGTTGCGGGTTGGTGGATTGGATCATCTTCCAATGAAGTGATCAAAGAACAAGTCTATTCACCCATAGTGTACGACACAGTCTATTTGGCCTCCAAACCAGATACTGTTTTTATTCAGCAGGTTGTCTATAGAGAACGGTCTCTTCTTGCTAAAACTGTAAAACAATTGGAGACGTTAACTACTGAAACTCCTGCTAAAGGAATTAATATGAAGGAAAAAGAAGAGTTGGAGAATTTGCTTGTTTCAGGATCGAGATAATTGTTGATCCGTTCTTTTAGTGTCAGCGATTTCCAAAATTAAATCCGCACCATAAGCCATGGCCGGAGTTTGATAACCCGATTTAAAATTTCCGTTAAGGATTTTTTCGGCAATCAGGACAGAAGTTTTAGCGGTTAACGTATAACCACTAACAGTCTCAAGTCTGCTTTCAAAATTGTTTCCGCTGCCATCCCAAACTTTTCCCCATAAAAAGCTTCGCCCGCTTTCTCTTTTTTCATCGCTTGGGCCGGGCTTTTGTTTATCAATTTTCTTCAGCATAAACTTCTTAACCCAACCCATGCGCAGCAACCAATTTATATAGCGTGTACGCTTCGCATTTTTTATCATGCTTTCTGTAGCACCTGTATACACTTCTATGTTTGGAATACCTGTGCTGCGCCAGGCAGTAGAAATATCACCCCACGGTATACAAAGTGTTGAGGTTTTGAAAGAACCAAAGTCTACCTCCATACTTTTAGCACCTAATGCCAGTTGCGTTAGCTTTCCGTTAGTCCGAATTTGTCCGCCTTCGCCTAAGCCTTCGGTCATGCTTTTCTTTGTGCCTCGCGATAACCCACCTTTCGACATGGTGAACGCAAGTTGTAAATGTGTAGCAGAAGGCAATTGATTTTTTAAATGCAGCGCAAGACAATCAGAGGGCACCACATCGAAACCAGTGCCTGGCATGATTGTTATGCCTGCTGCTTTTCCTTTTTGATCATATCCAGCAAGCAATTCAAATACCTGATACTCTCCGGTAATATCTGTGTAGTGAGTTTTAGTTTCTAAACACGCATCGGCCATGGCTTTGGCTGTGTGACGAAATGGACCCGCACAATGAATAACTAATTTTCCTTTGGAGAGTAAGGCCTTAAGAGCATTTGCATCTGCAACATCTACTACTTCGAATGGAAATCCGGTTTCAGTACTTTGTTTTTGTAACGCTTCCTTGTTGCGACCGGCAAGAATTACATTCAGATTTTTTGCTTTGCATTCTTTAGCTATCAGTTTACCTGTGTAGCCATAAGAGCCGTATAGAATAATAGGGTTCATTTTTTTGTCAGGATATCTTTGATTTCTGCTTTAAGGATAGGGAGATGTTTTATAATAATCGACCAAACAATTATGTCTTCTACTTCATCATAACCATGAATAATTCTATTCCGAGTGTCAATTATTTTCCTTGAGTTGGAGATAGCTAATAATGGCTCAAACTTTATTACTTTATTTAAAGCCTCACCAATAATTTCAAGATTTCGTTCAACGGCATGCTTGAGCATGAAATTAGAAACATACTTGTCGAGTTCCTTTGGAGTTCCTATATACTCGTCAATTCTAACGATAGCCCTTAAAATATCGTTTAAATATTTTACGGTTTCTTCACTCATTGAAGAGGGTTGTCTTGGTTTTATTCAATACGTTAATAAACCCAGGGTCTTTTATACTTCTCTCTGTTACCAGGTCAACATCACGACCTAATAAATCTTCAAGTTGATAGGCTAAGTCAAAATAATTATCCGCATAGTCTTCTAATGAAATTTTCTCATCATGAAAGGAGAGTAAAATATCTATATCACTGGTTTCGCTAAACTGACTACTGCAGACAGAACCAAAAGCAAAAGCCCGTTTTACCTTGTGCTTTTTTAATAGCCTAGTAATTTCATCTAAATTATCTTTAACTAAAGGAGCTAGCATATTACTTAATGTTTGTTCGCTCCACTTTTTCAACAAAATATTTTGTATCACCTCGCCACGGAAAAGCCATATATCGTTTTACAAAATAGAGATTTACACGCTCACCGCTTAGAGATACTTCTTGTAATTTTTGGAGCACTTCGGTTTGATCGCCTTCAATGGAGAAGTCGAACGTTTCGTAAATCGGACTAACGCCTTTCAAAGCCCCAAATGAATCAAGGCTTATTTTACCTTCATGAGTTTTGAAAAGCATGCCTTTCTCGGTAACGCGCAAAACCTTTCCAGCCATCACGCCTTCCTCATAAACGCCCCAATAAAGAAAACAAAGTGTTGCTATACCCAGTAACAAGGCAATTATAAGCAGCCGTTTCACAAATTTTAAAGTAGTACGCGTGGTCTTTTGGACAAAACTTTCTGATTCCATACTCATTTCTTTTGGTTGAGCAAGTTACTCTTTCTATTCAATCTTATGTAGAAATAAATGG
>JBBSBG010000276.1:0-4587 GCA_038251495.1 Cytophagales bacterium | reverse complement strand
CATCATAGATGGTAAATGTGTAAGACTTACGCAAGGTGATTATGGCAAGAAAAAAGTTTACCGTGAAGATCCGGTAGAAGTTGCTCTTGAATTTCAGGATGCTGATTTAGAATGTTTGCATTTGGTAGATCTTGATGGTGCTAAAAAGGGTAAAGTTGTAAACTGGGAAGTTGTACGCGAAATTCAGGAGAAAACTGCATTAAGTGTAGACTTTGGTGGTGGCGTAAAAACAGAAGAAGAGGTTGAGCAACTGCTTGATCTGGGTGTTCATCAAATTAATATTGGTAGTCTTGCTGTGAAAGACCCAGAGACTTTTACAGGTTGGTTAAAGAAATACGGACCTGAAAATTTTGTTCTAAGTGCCGATGTAAAAGGTGATTACGTTTCGATTAACGGTTGGCTGGAGGAAACCAAGCTACGCCTGTTTGATCTTGTTGAACAATACAAACAACTCGGACTAGAATTTTTAACCTGCACCGATATTGGCACCGATGGGATGATGCAAGGACCAAATATTGGTCTTTACAAAAAACTTATAAAGCGATTCCCAACGTTGAAAATTGTTGCCAGTGGGGGTGTTAGTTCTATGGACGATTTGCATGAATTGAAATACATCAAAGTATATGGAGTAATTATCGGCAAGGCTATCTATGAAGGTAAGCTCAAACTCGAGGAATTAAAAGCATTTCAAAATTCATAATCCTTGTGCTAACTAAACGCATCATTCCTTGTCTTGATATAAAAGATGGCCGCACGGTTAAAGGTGTTAACTTCATTAATATCCGCGATGCGGGTGATCCTGTAGAGTTAGGCGCATCCTATGCAGCTCAAGGCGCAGACGAACTCGTCTTCTTGGATATCTCAGCGACTAATGAAAAACGAAAAACTTTCGTTGAGCTTGTGAAACAAATTGCTGCGCACGTAAACATTCCATTCACTGTGGGTGGTGGCATTAGTAGTGTAGAAGATGTTGCTCCCCTACTTGAAGCCGGTGCAGATAAAGTAAGCATCAACTCTGCAGCCGTTCGGAATCCTGAACTCATTAATGAATTAGCAAAAGCTTTTGGATCGCAGTTCGTGGTATTGGCCATTGACGCGCGTAAAGTTGAAAATCAATGGCTTGTGCATACCCATGGAGGAAGCATGCCAACCGATAAAAAACTATTTTCCTGGGCCAAAGAGGCGCAGCAACGCGGGGCAGGCGAAATTCTTTTTACCAGCATGGACAATGATGGAACCAAGCAAGGCTTTGCTATTGATCCTTTGGCGAAACTGCATGAACTTTTAAGCATTCCAGTAATTGCATCGGGTGGCGCTGGTAGCAAACAGCACTTCCTTGAAACATTTGTTATAGGAAAAGCAGATGCCGCATTGGCAGCTTCCTTGTTTCATTTTGGAGAATTGAGTATTCCTGATCTTAAAAATTATCTGAGAACAAATAACATTCCCGTAAGGATATAAAGAACGTATATGGTTGATATTACAAAATTAGACTTTGCAAAATCAAACGGTTTAATACCCTGCATTGTACAAGATGCAAATACTCAATCCGTATTGATGCTTGGCTATATGAACGAGGAAGCAGTCGAAAAAACATTCAATGAAAAGCGATTGACTTTCTTTAGCCGAACTAAAAATCGCCTTTGGACTAAAGGTGAAACCTCGGGTAATTATTTAAACTTAGTCGATTGCTTAGTGGATTGCGATCAGGACACATTACTGTTTAAAGTTAATCCTGTTGGATCGGCATGCCATACTGGAGCTGACACATGCTTTAATGAAACTAATGAAAGCACTGGTTTGGAATTTTTAGAAGCCATCATTTGGGAACGAAAAGCAAATCCCAAAGCTGGCTCTTACACCAATCAACTACTGAATTCAGGAATGAATAAAATTGCGCAGAAAGTTGGTGAAGAAGCTGTTGAGTTGGTGATTGAAGCAAAGGACGACAACAAAGACTTATTTTTAGGTGAAGCTGCAGACCTTATGTATCACTATCAGGTGCTACTGGCAGCTAAGGGTTTTAAGTTGGCGGATGTGGTGAAAGTACTACGAGCTCGCCATAAGTAACAATTGAATCACTTCATACGCTCTTTATTTCCTAAAGCACATGTTGTCTATACAAACGTTCTAATACTTCTTCTGGATTATCTGTGATACCCGGATGAACTTTTGAAGTTTGCACCATGCTACTGCGCGTGGCCGTTAACCAACGAAAGCGCTCCGCCATAGCCAGTTCACCAATAGAGCCACTGTCCTTTCCTCCAGCACTGATTCGTTCAAAGGCATGAATATATTCTTGCAATTCATTCATCTCAACTTCTTTGCAAAAAGCATTGATCCGCGATTCATTAATTGTAATTCTGGTCTTTAAAAATTTAAGTGCACCACAATATAAAATAACACCCACGTTCACGAACTCTTCGCGCTCTACTTTGGGCACCACCCGGATGATAGCATATTCAAATACGTGCTGCGTTGGCTTCATTAACAAAAGATTGAGAATTTGCGATGCGTGATGTCAATAAGGTAAAGTAAGCCTGTCGATGTTCTTCTATTGAGTTAAAGGCGGACTCATCAGTCAACCATTCATTGGGTATAAGGCCAACTATAGCTCTAATGCTTTCTTCTGTGAGCATAGCCTGTAGTTCAGCATTCACATCCTGAAGATTTGTAGCCTGAGGTAATAACACATGATCTTTTACTTTGGGAAACGGTCGCGTAGGATTTTCCCAATCTTGCCAGCTATGATGCACATACAAGGCCGCACCGTGATCGATCAACCAAAGTTCTTTATGCCACCACAACATATTAGTATTGCGTACGGTGCGATCTACATTTAACAACAAGCTATCTAACCAAACTATTTTAGATGCTAACGGAGCATCAACTTTTGTAACGGTTGGATCGAATGTAACTGCACCCGATAAGTAATGTAAAGCCAGGTTTAAACCTACACTTGCTTTCAGCAAATCTTGAATTTCTTCATCGCCTTCAATACGACCAAACGCCACATCAAGATTGGCAAATACAAGCTCGGGCACATTCAATCCCACGGCTCGAGCAATTTCTCCGCCCAACAACTCAGCAATCAGCGCCTTCTTTCCTTGCCCTGCGCCCCGGAATTTTAACACATACATAAACTGATCGTCAGCCTCTACCAATGCCGGCAGCGAACCACCCTCGCGCAGTGGAGTGATGTATCGAGTAACATTTACGTGACGCAAGGAGTACATGAGTTAACGTTTCAAATATTCTTTAGCAGTCATTATAGGCAACCGAGACATCTTAAAGTTCTTCTTGTTTCTTGTTATTATTAGGTCAAGATTATTCTCCAACGCCACGTGATATTGAGTGGCATCCTCGAAATCTTTAAAATCAGAAACTAATGACAACTCCAAAATTTTATCATCTATAGGAAGAACCGTTACCAAAACCTTGAACTTGTTCAATATTTTTCTTGCATCACTCGCCCTATGATGTTTTGACAAAAGGTAATGTGTATTTGCAAACGTCAAAGCAGATACGTAAAGATTCACATCATTGGTATCGGCTAGCGTAAATAATTCCTGAGCTTCTTCAAAAACATTTTCTCGTTTCGCCAAAAGATCAATCACAATGTTTGTGTCAATAAACAGGTTTTCCATCAGGCATATTTCTGTGACAAATAATCATGGTATTTGCCTCTGTCTTCGGTGTTTTCATCTGGAATTACACCTGTTAAACTCTCTACCAATGGACTTACTTTTGGTTTTGGTTTCTTACCTGGTTTAGTTAGTGAGTTCAAATAATTTTCAATGAGTTTGGACAGGCTCATGCTGTTGCCTTTTGCATACTCTTTAGCTTGTTCAATAACTGTTTTATTGAGATTAAGCGTCAACTTTGCATTCATGATTTCAGCATTATACGTGCAAATATAAAACTTTTTTACGTACAAATACTTCGTTTTAAACCCTCTTAAGCATAATTAAGTTTGTGTATCCGCAAAAAAAATTGCTTTGGGGAAGATAAAATAATGGAGTGAACTACTATAGTTTAAGAGAGCAGCTACTCTTATATCGTTATAACAATGGTTCCAATTATTATAAAAATAGCACCAATGGCCGTCTTTAACGTTAAGGATTCGCCAAGAAAAATGACTGCGAATATGATTGCCAGCGCCACACTTAATTTATCAACGGCTGCTACTTGCGAAACCTTCCCTAACTGCAATGCCTTGAAATAAAAAATCCATGAGAGTGCTGTAGCGATACCTGAAAGAATAAGAAAAATCAAATTTTGCTTTGTGAGTGAGCCAATAGTACTTGTTCCACCGCGCACAAACGCAATGCCCCAAGCTAACACCAATATCACCACTGTGCGGATAGCCGCTGCCAAATCAGTATCCACATTCTTAATTCCAATTTTAGCAAAAATGGCAGTCAACGCTGCAAACAAAGCTGATAGCAAAGCAAAAATTAACCACATAGTATTGGCATTTATTGGTGAAATCAAAGAAATTGAATATGTCGATTATCGCTGACCCTAAGAAAAAGCTTTTAGAATCTCCTTAACTTTCTCCATCCCCTTACTTGCGCCCAGTTCGAT
>JBBSBG010000275.1:0-4590 GCA_038251495.1 Cytophagales bacterium | reverse complement strand
TGCGAAAATTCTTAATTAAAGGCTAAAATTAGGGAAAAATAATGGACAAATTGAAAATTGAGAATTGATAGTGTATAATTGATAATTAGCATTTGACAATGGACAATGGGGTACCTTGATACTAGGTACTCGTTTCTGGAAGAAAATTACTAATGAGTAATAGAGGAGAGAGGTGAAGCGGGAAGATTAAAGTTGAAAGTGAAGTTGAAAGTTGAAAGTGAAAAGTAGAAAGTAGAAAGTAGAAAATTAAAAATATGAAAGTAGTTAAAGTCGGATTATCATTTACGCTAACAGTCACCTTGATTTATTTCCTTAACTCAAGCTGGAATTTTGGTTCACCTATTCCGCCCCTAGGCAAATTCTTAAATCCCTTTGGGGGCTTCTGGCAAAATGCCGAAGGCAAAGAACAAGAAAGTGAAACCCTAAACATAGCTGGACTCAAAGATGAGGTTCTCATTCAGTATGACAGTCTGCTTATCCCCCACATCTTTGCAAAAAACGATGACGACCTTTACTTAGCGCAGGGATACATCACCGCCAAAAACAGGTTGTGGCAAATGGAATTTCAAACTCACGCTGCCGCGGGAAGAATTTCAGAAATTATTGGCAAGGCTGCACTTGATTATGATCGCACGCAACGAAGACGCGGAATGGTGTTCGCGGCTGAAAACTCTATAAAGTCAATGGAAGCCGACCCAATTGCAAAGGCCATGGTCGATAACTATACACGGGGCATTAATCAATACATTGAATCATTAGACTATGAAGACCTTCCTCTTGAATACAAACTTTTAAATTATGTGCCCGAGCCGTGGACAAATTTGAAGTGCGGGCTTCTTCTTAAAAATATGGCGTTGACTCTTAACATCGGTGACAAAGACCTTGAGATGACCAACGCCCTCAAACTCTTTGGTAAAGATATCTCAGATTTACTTTGGCCCGACAATGAAAAGGTCGGTGACCCGATTGTTGACAGAACCGGCAACTGGAAATTTGATCCAATCACATTGGATAGCGTTCCCCTTGCCTTGCCCGATGAACTTGTCAATGTAAAACCATTGCAAAAACCAGCCGAAGGTGTTGGCAGTAACAATTGGGCTGTAAGCGGCCGTAAGACAAATACAGGCTCACCGATACTTTGTAACGATCCGCACCTTAGCTTATCGCTGCCTTCTATTTGGTACGTAATTCACATGCAAGCTCCCGGTGTAAATGTGATGGGTGCTTCCTTGCCAGGATCGCCCGCAGTCATCAGCGGGTTCAATGACTCCATCGCGTGGGGCGTTACCAATGCACAGCGCGATTTAGTTGATTGGTATAAAATTCAGTTCAAAGACAAAACTAAAAATGAATACTTGAGTGATGGCCAATGGAAAGCATCACGGAAGGTAATTGAAAAAATAGGTATTAAAGATGGAGATACATTTTTTGATACGGTAACCTATACACATCAAGGTCCGGTTTTGTATGATGAAAGTTTTGGTGGCGATAATGAATTGAAGTCTTACGCATTCCGCTGGGTTGCCCACGATCCTTCCGAAGAAATTCTGACTTTTTATAAACTCAACCGAGCAAAGAATCACACTGGATATATGGAAGCCTTAAACCATTATGGTTCGCCAGCACAAAACTTTGTGTTTGCCAGCGTGAGTGGTGATGTTGCCATGCGCATTCAGGGAAAGTTTCCGGTTCGCAGACAATCAGAAGGCAAGTATGTGCTCGATGGAACTAAAACATCAAGCGAATGGCAAGCTTATATTCCTAATGATCAAAATGTGATGGATAAAAATCCAGCTCGTGGATTTGTTAGCTCTGCCAATCAATACCCGGTTGACGAAACATATCCCTATTATATAACGTCAACAAGTTATGAGGCCTATCGCAACAGAAGAATAAACAAACTTTTGTCGGAGATGACGGATATCACACCCCGCGACATGATGGAGATGCAACTTGATAACTACAATTTAAAAGCATTTGAAAGCTTGCCCACATTTCTTTCCTTGTTAGATACAACTACATTTACTGTTCAACAAGTAAAGGCTTATCGGATTTTAAAAGCCTGGGAATTTGAAAACACAATTAATTCTGAAGCTGCTTCATATTATGAAGCGTGGTGGCGCGAACTCTTCCCATTAGTTTGGGATGAAATCAAAACTTCAAAAGTTGCGCTCGAGTACCCAACCGCTTACACAACAATCAAACTTATTAAAGAACAACCTAGTTTAAGTTTCTTCGATATTCTGGAAACTCCCGCAAAGGAAACAGCACGAGACGTATTGCAACAAGCCTTTACAAAAGGAGTTGATGCTATTGAAAAGTGGAAAACAGAAAATGGAAAAGACCCGCGGTGGGCCGATTATAAAGACACGTTTATAGCCCACTTGCTACAAGGCTTGCCGGCATTCAGCTATCATGTTGAGAATGGGGGAAATAATAGTATCATCAATGCTTCCTCGCATCGAAATGGACCCAGTTGGCGCATGGTGGTGAGCCTTGAGAAAACAAAACTCAGAGCCTGGGGTGTTTACCCGGGTGGGCAATCAGGAAATCCGGGTAGTCCGTATTATAATAACATGCTCAACTATTGGGCGAAAGGAAAATACTATGAGCTTCAGTTTGAACCTGAAGCAACAAAAATGAAATCCGTAGCGGCATCTATCACATTAAAACCTGTAGCTCTATGAAATTTATAATTCAACTTGTAGTAACCAGCATGGTATGTTTTATACTACAATCATATTTACCCTGGTGGACGATGGCTGTGGGCGCCTTTACCGTAGCCTATCTTTTGGGCAATAAAGGATTCCCATCTTTTATCGCGGGCTTTCTTGGCGTTGCTGTTGTTTGGATTGGGATGGCGTTTTATATCGATATGTTGACCCATTCGATATTAACCGAAAAAATTAATCGCCTCCTTCCTATCAATGCTTTTTTAGCCACATTAGTTGTTGGTGGTTTGGTGGGTGGGTTTGCTTCCTTAACGGGATCGTTGATGCGATCGAAATGAAAATCCCGTCCATAATTTTTTGAGCTTATAAAAATGATTTAACCCAGATTATGCATTAGGATGCATTTCTTTTGACTGGGTTTAATCGACTCATTGGAGATTCCGCGGTAGTCGACCACTTTGTTTCGTTTTTCAGTGATCACAATTTTGTGCGATACTGAGCAACTCATTTCGCAATAATTTGATCATCGCAAACTTTGATATTCAGTTGTTCAAATAAGAATCCTAACTATTTTAAACAGATAATCGGATTTTTTCCGATGATCTGTTAATTTTATTACATTTACATTGTGGAGAGTTCGAATATCATTAAAGAGTTGACCGCAAGGGCACGGCACCCGATTCCCCATCAGGTTGTCGTTTCCTTTTTAAAGGAGTACAAACGACCCAATGACAAGATCAGCGAATTAGTAAAAGAAGGGGTATTGACCGCTGTAAAGAAGGGTTTGTATATCGCAGGCTCGGCCCTAGATGCGGGAACACCAGAACCTTACGCGCTTGCCAATTATATTTATGGGCCAAGTTATGTTTCGTTGGAAAGTGCCTTATCGTATCACGGTATGATTCCGGAAAAAGTGTATGCGGTTTCTTCCATGACTACGAAGGCGACCCGAACATTTGATACTGGTGTTGGTGTGTATGCGTATATCCGCCTGCCCCTTCCCTATTATGCTTATGGTATTGAACAGATCCGTTTTGCAGAGAAACAAACCGCCCTGATGGCAACGAAAGAGAAAGCGGTATGCGATAAAATAATAACCACATCAGGCATCTTATTGCGAAGCAGTTCGCAAGTACTTACCTATTTGTTAGAAGATCTTCGCATTGATCCATCGCGGCTGCAGGAATTACAGATAGAGGTCATTCAAAGCTGGCTAGTAGAATCTCCCAAGAGGACAAGCATTGAAAAACTTATTCACGCGTTAAAAATATTATGATCAAGGAGTGGATCGCAGAATATAAACCGACCAATGCAGAAGAAGCTTCGCAGGCATTACGAGAGATCATGCAAGAGATTGCGTTGGCAGGCTTGTCGAGAGGAAAATTCTTTGAGAAAGCTGCGTTTTATGGTGGGACGGCATTGAGAATCTTCCATAGCCTGGATCGGTTCTCGGAGGATCTTGACTTTTCGCTGCTGGAAGTAAATCCATCATTCACGTTCGAGCCTTATTTTCCAGCGATTGAAGCTGAGTTTGCTGCGCTGGGGTTAACCATTTCCATTCAGGAAAAGAGCAAGAAGATTGCTAACTCCATCGATTCTGCTTTTCTCAAAGCCGACACTGTATGGCGGGAGCTTGTGTTGGAGGGAACCGTTCCTCAAAATGGCCTAGATCAAAAGCCCTCGATCAAAATAAAGCTTGAAGTGGACCGTGAGCCGCCATTGGGTTTTGATACGGAGGAAACCCTGCTTATTAAGCCGGTATCCTTTTATGTGAAATGCTTTACGCTCCCGCACCTGTTTGCAGGAAAAATGCATGAGTTGCTTTTCAGAAAATGGGGTACCAATGTGAAGGGTCGTGACTGGTATGACATGGAATGGTATATTAAGAAAGGAGTACCCCTGGAATTAAACCATTTCG
>JBBSBG010000274.1:0-4596 GCA_038251495.1 Cytophagales bacterium | reverse complement strand
TAAATTAGGCGATGGCACTGCATCACTTAAGTGGGTTGCCGGGTTAAATTATGTCAATCGAAACGAGCCGGACTTTAGAAGATTCAGAACCTTTAGAGATAAAGCAGATGCTGGCACGGAAGAACCGTTTACTACTCAATTGCCGGCCGCGGCCAACGTATTTGAAACAGGGCGGTTTTGGTCGAATTTAAAAGATGTTAGCTATGCCAACGGCTTAAATTTTGAAAAGCGATTCGGTTCAGTAGAAGATAAGAAAGCTCCTATTATTAAGGCGGGCTATTATGCAGAGTACAAAACGCGCGAATTCGATGCCCGCTATGTAAATTATCAGTATCCAAACACAGCAGATTTTGATCAGGCAATTGGACAAGAACTTAGCAGACTTCCGCTAACCCAGATTTTTGATCCGTCAAATATCAAACGTAGAGATGGTTTTATCATTGGTGAAGGAACCCAGCCGCAAGATTCCTATTCAGGCACTCAACTTTTAACTGCTGGTTACATCAGTGGTTCTAAGTCTTTCAACAAATTAGACGTAACGCTTGGCTTTAGAGCAGAAAATAACATACAGACTCTTAAGTCTACTACAAATTCTGGAGTGGTTGATGTTAACAACCCAATCTTTGCAGCACTTCCCTCATTCAATACTGCCTTCAATATCTCCGATCGATCGCTGATTCGTGCCGCTTATAGCCGCACCGTAAATAGACCAGAATTCAGAGAACTGGCTCCTTTTTTATATTACCAATTCGAATATGAAGCGGCCATTATTGGAAACTCGGCCTTAAAAACTGCCTTTATCGACAACATTGATTTGCGTTGGGAGATGTACCCAAATCCGGGTGAAGCAATCAGTGTGGGCGCGTTCTATAAAAACTTCAAAGACCCAATAGAATTATACTTACAAATAACCTCCGAGAACCCACAATTAGTCTATGGAAATGCAGTAGGAGCAACTTCGGTAGGTATTGAATTTGAATTCAGAAAGTCGTTAGCCAGTCTGGGAGTTTCAAAATTTCTAAGAAACACCACGGTTAACATCAATACAGCATTTATAAAGAGCGACATAAACATTGGCACCGGGTCGCCAAATCAAATTCAAAACAGGCCTTTGCAAGGACAGTCGCCATACATCGTAAATATTGGGTTGTACTATAATGACGAAGAAAAGGGACTATCTGTAAATACAGCGTACAATGTGTTTGGGCCACGCATTTTCTCCGTGGGCGATAAATTGTTTCCTACCTGGTGGGAATTACCACGCCAGTCACTTGATTTTCAGATTGCAAAGACCTGGAATAGAAGATTTGAAACAAAGTTGAACATTCAAAATTTGTTGAATGCTACCTACCGAATTTATCAGGACAACGATAACAATAACAAAATTGAAAGTGAGGAAGCAATAATTCAACAGTACAAAGTTGGGACATTATTCTCGCTGGGCCTATCCTGGAAATTTACCAAGGGCTAACTGTTATCCGACATAGGCAGCTAAAGGGTCTGACCGCTTTCCTTTTTCCCGAAGTTTGGCGTAGGCAAGACTCTCAGCGGTCTAACTCCTGAGAATTACTGTGAACTTCAGCTATAAGCATCAATTTCAAAAAGTCTGCACCACTCATGCAGACTTTTTTATTTGTTAACAGAACATGAAGATGTTAACACTGGCTTAATAAATTGTTAACTGCCCTTTAATTAGTTGCCCGACTGACCACCCTAATTTTGCCCTGAATCAAAAAACTTAAAAGCATGAAAAAAACGATGAAATTCTTCGCTTTTTTATTAGCAATAACATCCTTAGTGATGTTTCAAAGCTGTAAAGAAGACGAAACAACTCCGGCAGCGCCAACGATCGCGGCACCAGGCACAGTAGCTTCTGTACAAGTAGGTACAAAAGCGGATGTTACATTTACAATTACGGCCCCTGGTGGCTTTAAGTCGAGCGCGGTAACTGCAACAGGTGGTACTGCAACCATTAAGACTCCTCCTGCTGCGAATGCTACAGAAGGTTCGGTGGTAGTTGAATTTACAGCAGGCGCGTCTGCTGGTGCTGGATCGGTAGCATTATCAGTTACTGATAATAGCAATCAAACCACAACTCAGACTGCAGTATTAAATGTTACTATTAGCGCACCTCCCACTGTTACTTTGAGCGCGGCTGCAGGTTCAGGAAATCCAGGGACTTCGTTAAGCATTACAGCAACAATTGCTGCTCCTAATGGAGGTGCAGTTTTAACAATTACCGGTGCAACATCTACACCAGTAAGCCCGATTACCGTAACTGGCGCGTCACAAGTTGTTTCGTTGGCAGTTCCTGCAAATGCAGTTGCCGGGTCAACTATCTCAGCAGTATTTAGCGTGAAAGATGCGCAAAACTTAGTTTCTACACCTGCTACGTATACAATCACAGTTACCGATCCTACTATCGCATTGCAAGGTACGCTTGCAACACAAACTCTTGATGCTACTAAAAAGTATTTATTGAAAGGGCAGGTATTTGTACCTAACGGAGTTACCCTAACAATCCCTGCCGGAACAGTTGTTACTGGTGAAAAGGCAACCAAAGCAACGTTGATAATTCAGCCAGGTGGTAAATTGGTAGCTAATGGAACTGCTTCAAGTCCAGTAGTATTCACATCAGCCCAGCCAGTAGGTGCGCGCGATCGTGGTGACTGGGGTGGTATAATTTTATTAGGAAATGCTTTTGTAAACCAAACTGCTAAACCTGCTATTGAAGGAATTACACCTTCTCAAACTTACGGTAGTATAGTGGCCGATGGCGCAACACCTACCACGAACGCAACTGAAAATTCAGGTACGCTTACTTATGTTCGAATTGAATATGCAGGTATTGAATTAACGCCCAACAACGAAACCAACAGCTTAACCATGGGTGGCGTTGGAAACGGAACTACAGTTAGCTATGTGCAAGTATCTTTCGGGGGCGATGATGGCTTTGAGTGGTTTGGCGGAACAGTTAATGGAAAGTATTTAGTTTCTCATTCTTCTTGGGATGATGACTTTGATACTGACTTTGGTTGGGGTGGAAATGTGCAGTATGGCCTAATTGTTCGTAACACATTTTTTGCTGATCAATCAGGATCAAATGCATTTGAAAGTGATAACCAAGGAAATGGAAATGCAATAGCAGGAGTTTGTGATGGAACTATCAATACAGGTTGTACCCGCGGTATTTTCTCAAACATAACTGTGCTTGGCCCGCGTGATATGCAAAGCCGCAGCATTTCAGGTAACTACCAAAATGCGATGCACATTCGTAGAAGATCTTCAATCTCAGTATTTAATTCATTCTTTGGTGGGTTCCGTGTTGGTTTGCGTATTGATGATCAGGGAACGCTTGATAATTTAGTGTCAGGGTCTGCCAAGCATGGCTTCAATTTGTTAACGGTGCCAGGAACAGCGGGAACAGGAACGACAACCACGGCATCGGATGCAATTTTCGCAACGGGTCTTTCAAGTGGCGATGCTTCGGCTATTGCTACCTATTGGTCATCCAATATGAATGCATCGGTAAATAATATATCAGGCACAAACAATGCTACCTTGTTTAACGATATTGGAATAGCTTCCGGATTATTCTGGGGTTCTCAAACTTCATCTACTTATCCTTCCAACCCAAACTTTGCTTTGGTTGCAGGAGTAGCAGGAGCCAATAATTTAAATGCAGGAGCCGATTACATGGATGCGAAGTTTACCGGTAATACTTTCTTTACAACAGCCGGAACATTCCGCGGTGCGTTTGGAACAACAGATTGGACTGATGGCTGGGCAGAGTTTCAACCGATCAACAAAGTATATTAATAGGTAAATTTAACAGGGTTAATTTTTTTAAGACAGAAGACCTGCCGAAAGGTGGGTCTTCTTATTTTTGTACTATGAAGAAGATTTATTTCATCGCAATAGTTTGGCTCGTTTTGCTAAGCTGCACAACCAAAAATGATTATACCGTATCGGCTCATCTTACTCCGCAGCAGCAAGATGAAACGATGTGGAAGTTGATCCGCTATATTGGCCGTTCACCCGAAGGATTACTGTTTGAAGAGCGCTTTTATGCACCATATGATTCATTTTATATAGAGCAGGCCAAGCTGCATAAGTTCGATGCATTTTATAAAAAGGGAGATATAAACTATTTTCTTATCAGCCGCAGGGCACCCAGTTTGGTAGACAAGCGTGTAGCTACTGGTGGACGTTTTAAAGTAACTACCAATGGCAAATTAGATGAGTACGAAGAAGTATTTCGCACCTGGAAAATGGTGCCCGATACCTTAAAGGAGCGCAGTTTGTTTTTGTTTGATAAGTTAGTGAAAGGTGAGGCGCTCGATTCTTATGAAACCCGGAACTCGAGTGGGATAGAATACATTGAGTTCCCGGATGAAAAAACCTATTTTGATAAGGATGCGAAACAGTGGAAAACTAAACTCAATTAATCTTACGCTGCTTTTCTTTATAAAGCTCCATTACCTTTTTTATTTGATCGGTGGAGTTGATCAGAGAGTCTTGTGCCTTTTTGTTGTTTTCCAGTCTGATTTTCAAAGCCGCCTTCTCCAATTTATTTGACTCAAGAGATTTTTCCAG
>JBBSBG010000273.1:0-4605 GCA_038251495.1 Cytophagales bacterium | reverse complement strand
GTGAATTGGATACTGAACAATTGGAAAGTTTTTCTAAGAGTTTAGAATTGGACATAACACTGCAAAAGAAAGTAACATTGCGAAAGCTTATCATTGCCGGAATAAGTCAATCATATACAGAAGAATTGAAATCAAAATTAGTTGACTTTGACCGTTCGTTAGAAAACAAGAAGCGTTTTGAGTTTAGCTGGAAAACGGCAGCAGTCTTTGCCGTTCTCGCTATATCCGCATCAATTTTTTATCTATCCATTCAAAAGCCAAATCCTTACGAATACGATATTGTTGAACTGGGTTTACCGAATTCAATGGGAGCGAATGATAATATAGATCTCAACAATGCCATGAACATATTCAAAACAGGTGATTATGCGCCATCAAGTCAGGCGTTTGAAAAGCTATTGGCCAATAATCCGAAGAACGATACGCTGCTTTACTTCTCTGGTCTCTGTGATTTTAGAAATAAGAACAGCAAAATAGCTATCCGAAAATGGAATCAGATCGAATCTGAAAGTATCTTCTTTGCCAAAACAGAATACAGATTAGCCATTGCATACTGGTCAATCGGTGACGAAAAAAAAGCAATTGAATTATTGCAGAGAATTAAGAGTCAAGAGAGTATTTCATTAAACGAGGAAGCCCAGAAAGCTTTAGAGTCGCTTCATTAAAGGCGAATATTTATATCGAAGCTAAAGGGTTGACAATGGTTATTTGCTTCTCTATCAATTGGCCGTGACTCATATCTTCTGAATACAATTTTGAGCACTTGCATTCAAGCGCAGCAGCGATAATCAAACTATCGTAAAAAGAGAACTTATACTGCTCTGCAATTTTTATAGCTTGCTGAATAGTAGCTTCACTGTTTGTGTGAACGAGATTGCTCAGAGAAACTTCCTCAACAGCCCCAGTTATTTCAGGCCATGACTTCTTAAATTTTCGAGAAAGGGTATTTGAAAGTTCTTGCAATACCTGCGTGCTGATAAAGGAAATATTTTCCGAAACCAACTTTCTTGCTATGGTTTGTTTTTGAGGTTCTGTGTCGGAGTAAGCGTAAACCAGAATATTAGTATCAAGAAAAATACTATCGCTCATTGGCCTCTTCACGGTTAAACTTGTAGCCAATAGTGTTTAGTTTCAATGCCGTAAAAGAAGCCTGCTTTTTAACCTGCGCCTCGTTACGATTTTCTTCCAACATAAAGGCAATAACCTCTACCTGTTTACCGATATAATCTTCAGGCACACGAATTAAAATATTCCGGTCTTCTGGTGTGATCAGTGTTCGTACCATTTTAGTAGTCTTAATCTTTCAAAGATAGCAATTTAAGTTTTATTGTCTTAGGATTGCCGTACCAAAAACGCCATTAAAACATGAGGCAAAACCACCCTAAACTCGCTCAGCCAACCGTTTAGACCTTCTGCTTTTCAAAGAATATATTGCAAAAAAGAAGAAGGCAACACAACTAATACTTATAAGAAGTACCCAAAAGTGATCTGTTCTATATACCGGCTCTACTTTGCCCGTAAGTTGAAGTCCACCCCAATAATATGGATTTGCCAATTCTTCGGTACTCGCGCTTTTTATAAAATTAAGCTTTGCCTCCCTCAACGAAGCATCCAAATCATTTCCATTTTCCATTTCTCGATAAAATAGTTGAAGCAAATCAGCGCTGGCTTTATCGTCAACACTCCACAACGTCATTAATACACTTTCTGCATTCATGAGGTAAAAAGCGCGCGCAAAACTAATTGTACCCTCGGATTGATAATAGGTTCCATTTCCAGTCTGACAACCGTTTAAAATGGCAAGCTTTGGTTGAATACGAGAATTTGAAAGTTCTGCTATCGTTATGCTATCCTGATCGTTAAAAAATATAGACGAGCGATAAGGTCGCAATGAATCATTTACTACATGAGATGCTATGTGAAGTATATTAATTTTAAATGAATCACTTTTTATAGTTGAAAATACTTGGCCATTCAATTCATTCACTTTAGTCTTCACTAAGTTACTGGAGAACGGTATGTGAGAAAATCTTTTTGAACGAGTGAAGTCGGAAATAATGCCAACGTATCCCTTCTTATCTTCACTTTTCGAAACCAAGTGCCGTGGGGTAACTACCGTTCGAATTGTAAACTTATTAAGCAAATAATTCAATGTTTTAAAAGATTTTGCATTTAATGTATCTCCGACTAAGGCATCCCAGGGGAGGCTTTGCAAATTTCCATCTGGACAAATAACTAATCGGTCTACTTCTTTAGGTATATGAAGTAAAACAGAATCGAGCGTTTCTAAATAAACTTGATTTGCTAGTTGTGCATACTGACTTGGCTTACTTGTCAAAAAGTTCTGTTTCAGTTTGAAAAGAGAAGAATTAAAGTCACTTGGTAAAATCTGTTTCAGCGCAACGAAGTCATTCTCTGAAATAACTAGTGAGTATAAATCCTTACCCGAAATGTAAAAATCAACCAACACTTCATTGTTTCTGCCTAATTGGCGTTGAAGTTTTTCGATCGAAATAGTATCCAAAGATTGATTGGATAAATTGATAGTAGTTAACGGGATTATCTCTAAGCGTTCCGGGATCGTTGGGAAGATAAAATTGAAACCGCTCTCTGTAATGTCAGGCACGTTTTGTAAAAAAGTTTTCTTTACAAATTTTAATTCCTCCTTTAATACCGAGCTACTGATTGATTTATTAAGAGCAGGCTCAATATTATTCCTATTAAGCCATGCGTATTTAGCAGAGGCGATCAATCCATACGATTTTGTTAGATATTGTTTATCATTAGTTTTCTTAAATAGTTCATAAGCAGTTATCACTAAGTATTGATAAGCATTAGACCCATACAAATAATTCCAATGGGTTGCTTCCTGCTCATGTACAGATTTGGAAAGTAAGTAATGATTGAACTTTAGCAGAAATTCATAATGCTGATAAGCGGATAGCAAAAACTTCACATCTTGGTTCTGTGTGTATTTATAAAGAAGGTTATTGGCTTTTATCGTTACAAGGGTAATAAAGCGTGAATCATTAAGGGTGGGTTGCAAAGGAGGTAGTTCACTCACGTTCAAATTTTTAGATTCTGGTATCAACCGAGATATACCTTTTTGAAACTGATGAATGGCAGAATCATATAACTTTAGCCTTTCATAAGCCCTTCCGATAACCCAATTTTTAAGAGCAAGATCAGAGGGTGAGCCTAGCGTTTCGTAGGCACGTTCGCTTCTTCGGTAATAATTTATTGCAAGATGTAGTAACTCCATCTTACTATCTACACCTGCTTCATTGGAGTAAGAGTTGCCTAGGTTGTGGTAGATTCTTCCTTCCATGAGTTGATCTGGTAAGGCCTGTTTATTAAAGGCAGCCATAGCAGAGTCATAATATTTTCTTGATAGTGCATAGTGCCGCATCAAAGAATCTCTCTTGTTTTTAAAGTATGCGTTGGAGGCAGGATGAAAGTAGTAACCTAATAGATTATAAATTCTGGGTAGAATATAAATTGAAAGAGATTTATCGGTTTTAGCTAGTCGAAGTGATTTTTGCACCCAAAAGTAACAGCTATCATTTTGATTGGGTAATTCCTTATAGTACCGAGCTAAGTGTAGGTAATCCTCGGCTAAGTATTTTTCAGGCAATTTCATCTGCCTCTTAATCGAGATCGCTTTTAGAATAGCCTCTTTAAATTCAGTTAATCGCTGCCCAGTGTATAGTGCCTCTGCTTTTGCAATGTAATTTTGAGCTAATTCCAGCGTGGGTTTTTCCAAACGCACTTCCATTAACTTTTGATTTGCATTCAATAGCTCAATAGCAATATTGATTCCTCCATAGTTTCTAATTATATCCGCAATTTTCAGTTGACAGAGTGCATAGTTTGAAATATCATTCTTTGCCTTAAACTTTTGCGCTAGATTAATCAGAATGGGTAAAGCTTTTTGATATTGCGCGGATTGATGAAAGGCTAAGCCTGTTTGTAGAGAATCATATCCATAAGCGTAGGAAGTCCAGAATGAGATTAATATGAAAATAAAACTACGTCCAGATATTTTCACTGATAAACGAGAGAAAGAAGCAATCAAAGCGTAAGGTATGGTTTGGTTACGTTGGTAAGTTACTTATGAATTTTTCAATTTACTAAACCGAAAAACCAAACACTTATGAGCAGATTTAGGCATATCTAACCCAACAGTGAGGCCGCCCCAGGCAGCACACTTGCCAAAGCTCGCACATTCCATCGCGCAAACCCAAAGCTTTGCCAAGAGTGCCGCACCCCCGCACCAATATTTGTCAGAGTAGTAAGAGTAAACCGAAAGAGTAGGTACGGTTGCCACGCCCAAGTACAGTTTACAGACAAAGTTTGGTTTACAAAGACAAATGAAAAAGAAACGAACCATGTTTCGGGACAATCAATTCACTATAACGTGACACACCTGTCGACAACTGAAAGACCAACTTACAACGTGGGAAAAGAAGGGCACATGTTGCTAACAAAATGTTTATGTCATGGCGGGGTGAAGTGTAAGCTATAAATATTTATCTTCGTTCAACGTTTAGTTTCGTGGGACAGGACGCGGCTTCGGAAAGGCACCACTGCAGAAACACAAACGTT
>JBBSBG010000272.1:0-4652 GCA_038251495.1 Cytophagales bacterium | reverse complement strand
CCTTTTCCAAATCTCAGAAAGGGATTTTTCTTCTTCTTTTTATTAGCCTCTGGATCAGGTGATGGTTGTTCTATTTTTTTGTTTAATGTCAATAGATGAAAGAGTGTATCAATTTTAAGATCTGTCTGTTCTATTTTAATTACGCTCGTTGAGTCCAATCTTATATAAATACTATCAAGATTGAGACTTGCAAGTGGTTTGTTAAATGAGAGTTGGTATGTGAATATCTTCGTTACCGGATTGTAAATGTCAAGCTGTTCTTTAGTGGTAAATGATTCTTTAGCAACTTTTGTTTCAGAATGCTTTAGATAAAATGTAGTGTCTAAGGTTTGTTCCACACTGTCTTTCAAAAACAAATTTACTTTTAAAGAATCTTTCTCTTTGAAAGCATGGTAAAAGATCAGCTCACTTGGCTTATCTCCAAATGTTGCAAGCCCCTTACTTATGTCTGTCAGCGTGATGTGCAATGAATCGGGGTTTTTGTTTAGTCGAACCAATGTGGTTTGAGTAGTATGACGAATGCTTGTTAAAGTAGGCTGTTTGGTATCTACACCAATCAAGTATATTGTAAGGGAATCCTGATTCGATTCTAATTCAATTGGCTTAGCCAGAAAGCCAAACTTTTCATTTTTGCTTTCTATTTTGAGATTTTTGTTTTTATCGTCAAAGGCATAAACATAATATTTTCCACTCTTAAGATTTTGAATAGAAAATTGACCCTCTTTATCTGTCTTAGTGAAGTAGGTTGGTGCCTGTGTGAAGATGTCTGTAGTATCACTTTGGTATAGCGCGACTGTAATTTTTTCTGGTATTTTTTCTGAAAATGTAAAGGCTACTTGACCAGAGATACTTAGGGAGTCAATATCTGGTCCGGTGCTGAAGGCTATGCGTAAATTTTCTGCTGGATTTCCTTCAGTTAGGTCTTGTACTCCATCTCTAAAGTTTAGACTATAAGTTGTATTCTCTTCCCAGGCTTTTTCAGGCTCTATTATTAGCTTGTCTTTTTTGATTGTGAACGTTGTGTTGCTTCCCGGTGACGGTGTTATTAAAATTTCTTCTTTTGGATCTTTTAATTTTATTGCTTCACTGAAAGTCATTTGAAGTTGATTGCCTTTGAAATTTTTTTGTCCCGTTGCAGGATTGGCAGATAATAGCTCCGGTGGAAGTTCATCTTTAGCACCACCAGTTGGCGTGGCAACACTTGCGCAACCAAGTATTGAGTTGAAGAGTATCACCGATATAATTTGTCGCAGTTTCATTTACGGCTGACAATATAGATAAGACTTGAGTACATGCCTGTTTTAGAAGCGCGCGTGTTTGACTTTATGCCAGTGATAAAAGCCTTCATCATTCTGATCATAGAGATGTTTTGTGCCTTGTAACGTTCACTTAATAAAGAAACATAAAATGCATCCAACTTCATCGGCTCTGTTTTAACAAGAGTTAATCCATGATTTTCTAATAGCTGTTGCATATTGCTTCTGGAGAAATGCCAAATGTGACGTGGAACATCATAGCCAGCCCAGTTATTTTTATAATGTGTTGCATCCAGTGATTCATGGTTAGGTACAGCAATAAAAATTATGCCATCATCCTTCAGATGATTTTTTAACTCGCTTAGTTTTTCGTTTATGTCGTGAATGTGTTCCAGCACGTGCCATAACGTTATCACATCAAACTTTTGATCAATTTCTAAAAGTGAGGAAGCGATTGACGCTTTGGTGTTTTCACTTGATTTTTTTCGTGCATCATCTGACGGTTCAACACCAGCTATACACCAGCCACTTGTTTGCATATGATTCAGAAATTCTCCTGTACCGCAACCATAGTCCAGAATTTGCCCTGAGCTTTTATATTGAACGATGAGTTTAAGTTTCCAGCGTAGTGTGAGCTTTCTCGTTTGCAAATAGATTTTATCAAACAAGGTTTTACTGCCTCCTGTGTGTGAGATGTATTTCTCGGATTTATAAAAATCGCCAATGGAGATAATGTCGGGTCTTGGGTTGGTAATCACAAAGCCGCATGCGGTGCACTTTTGTAAACGAAAGTCTTGGAGCGATACCGTATGATCCTTTGCGGTTTCAAACGGAGCAAAAGAATTCGATAGACAGATTGGGCACTGCGAAATCGTTTCTAATGTCATTACTTTCCGAGATAGACGGTTAATATTGAAACATCAGCTGGAGATACTCCGCTGATGCGCGACATTTGTCCGATTGTTTCAGGGCGAATGCGTTTTAATTTTTCGCGAGCTTCTGCCGACAGCGCCTTCACTCGATCATAATCAAAGTCGGATAGAATTTTGTATTCCTCCAGACTTTCTATTTTCTCCGCCATTTTTTGTTCGCGCTCTATGTACGATTCATATTTCAAATCGATTTCTACTTGTTGAAGTACTTCTTCTGAATATTTTTCCAAACGAGATTTTAGAAGTGGATCGATCTTTTTTAAATCATTCATACCTATTTGAGGCCTTCTTAATAATGTTACTATCGGAACTTTTTCTGTAATCGTTGTTGTGTTAAGATTTTCAAGTTCGTTGTTTACAACTGAGGGAGTTGCGCGCATTTCTTTTAGCTCCTTCGAAAGAATAAGAATATCCTTTTTCTTAGTAAGCACGTTTTCCAATCGGGCTTCAGTTGCCAGCCCAAGTTTGTGACCAATTTCGGTTAGCCGGATATCGGCATTATCCTGCCGAAGCAAAATCCGATACTCAGCGCGTGACGTGAACATTCGATAGGGTTCCTCTGTGCCTTTGTTAACAAGGTCATCTATTAACACACCTATATAGGCCTCCGATCTTTTAAGTATAAGAGCCTCCTTATCCTTTATTTTATTATGAGCGTTTATACCAGCCATTAAACCCTGACAAGCGGCCTCTTCATAGCCAGTTGTTCCATTTATTTGACCAGCAAAGTACAGATTATCAATTAGTTGAGTCTCTAAACTCATTTTTAATTGAGTCGGTGGGAAATAATCATACTCGATTGCATAACCAGGCCTGAACATTTTGGCATTTTCAAACCCTGGAATTTTTCGTATTGCTTGGTATTGTATGTTTTCGGGTAATGATGTTGAAAAACCATTTACGTATATCTCAACAGTATTCCAGCCTTCAGGCTCAACAAATATTTGATGGCGTTCGCGTTCGGCAAAACGATTTATCTTGTCTTCTATTGAAGGGCAATATCTCGGGCCTAGTCCTTTAATCCTTCCCTGAAACATTGGTGACTGGTCGAATCCTTTTTCTAACTCTTTATGGACAGCCTCGTTCGTGTACGTTATCCAACAACTTAATTGTTTAATTAAAGGTTCTGTGTCTGTATATGAGAATTTGCTAGGCTTTACATCACCGGGCTGTTCCTCCATGACTTCATAGTTTAAAGATCGACCATCAATCCGGGGCGGAGTTCCTGTCTTCATTCGACCAGATTCGAAACCAAGTTCTAGTAATTGTTCCGTGATTCCTGTAGCTGATCTCTCAGCGGCACGCCCACCACCAAAATTCTTTTCTCCAATGTGAATTTTTCCATTTAGGAACGTTCCGTTGGTCAATACCACTGCTTTCGACTTTATCTCTAAACCCAGTGCAGTTCTAACTCCTATAACTCGTTTGTCTTTTATAATCAGGCCACTTACCATTTCCTGCCAGAAGTCAACATTAGGCGTATGCTCCAAAGCTAAACGCCACTCTTCTGCGAAACGCATTCGATCATTTTGAGTGCGCGGACTCCACATAGCTGGTCCTTTCGATAGATTTAACATCCGAAATTGAATTGCAGACTTATCGGAGATAATGCCTGAGTATCCGCCCAAGGCATCAATCTCTCTTACTATTTGTCCCTTTGCAACACCTCCCATAGCGGGATTGCATGACATTTGGGCGATGGTATTCATGTTCATTGTCACCAATAGAACCTTTGAGCCCATATTAGCCGCAGCGGCCGCAGCCTCACATCCGGCATGGCCGGCACCCACTACAATTACATCGTATACTGGAAACATGAATGATTGTTTGGTTCCACGTGAAACGTTAACTTTAATTGAAGGGTCATTGTTCCACGTGAAACTTCTATTTACGCAAAGATAAACAAGCTTCTTCTTTTTTGCGCATAAGGGCTTTTTCAGAGGTTTTTTTGTCCTTAAAACCCAAAAGATGGAGTATTCCATGAATCATAACTCTATTCATCTCATCTTGGAATTCCACTTTGAATTTTTGTGCATTTTCCTGCACTCGGGGAACGCTTATGTAGATATCCGCTTCAAGAACTCCCTTTTGAGTAGAATTATTAAAGGTGATGATATCAGTAAGAGTATTATGATTGAGAAATTTCTGATTTAAGGATAGCAAGTGCTCGTCTGAGCAAAAGATGTAGTTGATTTCGGTTAGGAGAGCCTTTTCCTTTTTGATCATTTCCTTAATCCAGGAAATCATCTTTCTAGGGTTGCTTACAGAATAGGTAATGTCTTCGTTGAAGAAACGGATGAAACCCATTTCAATTCATATAAAAGCAGAGTTCTACAATTTTACCCTTCTCCGTGAAATCAACTTCATCGGCCAAGTGCTTCATAAGGAAGATGCCCCTTCCGCCAGGCTTCTCTAAGTTTTCAGGAGATGTTGGATCGGGAAGATTGTGAAAATCAAAACCAGT
>JBBSBG010000271.1:0-4663 GCA_038251495.1 Cytophagales bacterium | reverse complement strand
GATCAGATGGCGGAGCTAATCCAAGGCAAAATTTATAAAATGTCGCCTGCGCCAAACACTGGTCATCAGCGGGTCTCAATGAATCTTTCGCTTCAAATTGGAAGCTATTTGAAAGGCAAAAAGTGCCAAGTATTTGCCGCACCCTTTGATGTACGCCTGCCTATTTCTTCATTGAAAAAAGCAAACAAAGAAATAAAAACGGTAGTGCAGCCAGACATTTGTGTAGTATGCGATCCTTCAAAGATTGATGCATTAGGTTGCCTGGGTGCACCGGATTGGATTATCGAAATTCTATCTCCACATACATCTCAAAAAGATTTGCGCGAAAAATTTGATGTCTACGAAAAATCGGGTGTAAAGGAGTATTGGGTAATTCACCCATCCGAACAGACTGTTCTTGTTTATATAATTGATGAAACAAAAAAATATGCACGTATATTAAAGCCTTATGTAAAAGGTGATAAGGTTGCGCCCTTCACCTTGCCGGGATTGAAAATTGATTTGGCAGAAGTATTTGAAAACCAGTTATGAAAATTGAGGAACCTGATTTGAGTGGCCGCTACACCTATGCTGATTACCTGACCTGGCAATGGGATCAGCTGGCGGAGCTTATTCAAGGCAAAATTTATAAAATGTCGCCTGCGCCAAATACAAGTCATCAGCGGGTAGTCGGAGAAATTTATCGTCAGTGTGCCAATTACCTTAAGGGTAAAAAGTGTCAGGTATTCATAGCTCCCTTTGATGTACGTCTACCTATTTCTTCCTCGAAGAAAACGAATAAAGAAATAAAAACCGTAGTGCAGCCAGACATTTGCGTAGTATGCGATCCGTTAAAGATTGATGCATTAGGTTGCCTGGGTGCTCCGGATTGGATTATTGAAATTCTATCTCCACATACATCTCAAAAAGATTTGCGCGAAAAATTTGATGTCTACGAAAAATCGGGTGTAAAGGAGTATTGGGTAATTCACCCATTCGAACAAACTGTTCTTGTTTATATTCTTGATGAAACAAAAAAATACGCACAAGTCTTAAAGCCTTATGTAAAAGGTGATAAGGTTGCGCCTGTCACCTTGCCGGGATTGAAAATTGATCTCGAAGATGTCTTTCAGATAGATTGAGGTTTAACGACTACAATAAAAATAGAAAAGGCTGCCCTGTTGAGCAGCCTTTCATGTTAATTGTGTTGGCTTATCGCAAGAACAAAAGTTCTCTGTATTTAACTAAAGGCCAATCTTCGTTATCGACCAAAAGTTCCAACCGGTCAACAGCATCGCGGATTTTATCAAAGTATTTTTCTTTTACATCATCGCAATAACCGAAAGCGCGTTTGTGTGTATCCGTCAATTTGTTCAATCGCTTTCGCTCTTCAACCATTTCGCGCACGTTATTTTTAATTGTATCAATGTGTGTGCTGATTTCAGATATCGTTTGAACAACCGCCTTGTTATCCACACCAAGGCCTTTTAAACCGTTAGCATTCGTAATCAATTTATTCTGGTAGGCAATTGCTGTAGGAATAATATGATTCATTGCCAAATCACCAATTACACGAGCTTCAATTTGCACTTTTTTGATGTAGCTCTCCAACTTAATCTCGTTGCGAGCTTCCACCTCTTTATGCGACATTACCTCATGCTTTTCAAACAAGTCTAAAGACTTTTTGGAAACATACGCTTCTATAGCTCTTGGCATATTTTTGATATTGCTAAGTCCACGTTTTTCAGCTTCCTTAACCCAATCATCTGAATAGCCATCACCTTCAAATCGAATTGCCTTAGATTCTTTGATGTATTTTCGAAGTACATTAACAATTGCCAGCCGCTTCTCCTCACCTTTCTCAATTTCTTTGCTCACCGTTTCGTGAAACTTAGTAAGCTGATCAGCTACAATAAGATTGAGCGCGGCCATTGGTGTACCACAATTATCAGAACCACCTACTGCTCGGAATTCAAATTTATTTCCGGTAAAAGCAAACGGTGACGTTCTGTTGCGATCTGTGGCATCCAAAATGATTTCAGGAATCTGATCGATACCCAACTTCATATACATATTATCACCCTTCTCAATCTTAACATTTCCATTCTTCTCTAACTCGTCAAGCACGGCTGTCATTTGAGAACCAATGAACGCTGACATGATTGCAGGTGGAGCTTCATTTGCGCCAAGACGAAAATCATTTCCGGCAGTAGCAATGCTAGCACGCAATAAATCTGAGTGTTCATGCACCGCCTTTATAGTAGTAATAAAGAAAGTTAAAAAGAGTAAGTTGTCGCGGGCAGAGCTAGATGGAGCAAACAAGTTAACACCAGTGTCAGTAATCAACGACCAGTTGTTATGCTTTCCACTTCCGTTTAATCCTGCAAATGGTTTTTCGTGGAAAAGGATTTTCAAATTGTGTTTTTCTCCAACCCGGCTCATCACATCCATCATCAATTGGTTGTGATCGTTAGCCACGTTTACCTCTTCAAATAAAGGCGCTACTTCAAACTGACTTGGTGCTACCTCATTGTGGCGGGTGCGCACTGGAATTCCCAACTTCCAGCTTTCAATTTCAAAATCGCGCATAAAATCATACACACGACCTGGAATAGTGCCGAAGTAATGATCTTCTAATTGTTGCCCGCGTGCTGGTGAATGACCAAACACCGTGCGTCCTGCCATTACCAAATCTGGCCGGGCATCAAACAACGCCTTATCAACAGCAAAGTACTCTTGCTCGGCTCCTAATGAAGCAACCACATGCTGAATATCTTTATCAAACAATTGAGCTACCTGGGTTGCGGCAAGATCAATAGCTTTCAATGCTTTTAGAAGCGGAGACTTTGTATCTAATGTTTCACCCGTATAGGAAACAAAAATAGTTGGTATACTGAGTGTTTTACCATATAAAAACATGGGCGAGGTTGGATCCCATGCTGTATAACCGCGAGCTTCAAATGTGCTGCGAATACCTCCACTTGGAAATGATGAGGCATCGGGTTCTTGCTGAACCAATTCACTTCCTTTAAATTTTTCTATCCCCGAAAGGGCATCAAAAAATGAATCATGCTTTTCGGCCGTGCCACCTGTCATTGGCTGAAACCAATGCGTAAAGTGGGTTACCCCTTTAGTGATTGCCCATGATTTGGCTGCTGAAGCAACTGCATCGGCAGTGGTCTCATCAATCTTTTCATGATTTTTTATGGCAGCACTAACTTTTTTAAAGACAGCCGGTGCCAAAGTAGCCCGCATTTGCTCCATGCCAAACACATATTCTCCAAAAAATTGTGAAATGTTTGGAGTGATTGGGTCTACAAGAACTTTGGGGCGTTCATTAAGCTTTTTTAAAGCTTCAAAACGTAGTTGAGCCATAGATAGGGTGGTTATTTTTTAAAACAGATTACCTCAAAAGTATGAGTTTTTTTGCGCAATATGGTTTGTCTGATACCCATATTTTGTAAAAAATAGTTTGCATACGTTTGAGAAGGTTAAAAATAACCCCTAACGATAATTAGTCTTGGCCTCTGGTTTTTACCGCTTCGAATTCCTGATCATAATCCATCCTTAGGGTTCCCATCCAACGATCCCACCACAAAAAGTACAACCCATAATTACCTTTAAAGTATTGATGATGTTGATTGTGATTTATCGATGTGTTTATCCATTTACCAATGCGAGTTTTCGTAAACCCTTTTGGATAAAGCTCATACCCGAGATGGCCATATACATTGTAAACCATCATAATTAGAAGGAACAAGGCTATTGCTAATGGATGCACTGGCATGATGAAAGCGATGACAACAATTATCCCGGCTTCAACGATCGCTTCAAGCGGATGAAAGGCAAAAGCTGCCCACGGAGAGGGATTGGTTGACAGGTGATGCACCTTATGAAAGTATTTAAACACCGAAGGATGATGCATCAAGCGATGTGTCCAATAAAAATACGTATCATGAATTAGCAATATAATGCCGATGCTGATGAAAAAATAGGCGCTTCCAAACTCACCAAAGTTGCTATATAACTGGGAGTAACCGCGGAGGGGCGTCATGAATAAGACATAGCCCACCAAAGCAAAAATGAGCGCTGTGACCACCGAAAACAGAATCTCCCTGAGGTAATCTCCAGATATTGGAAATCGAAGCTGAATCTTCTTATAACTCCACGATTTTCGTTTAATCTTATAAAAAACAAAGAAGGCTAAAGCTGCAATGATCAGGTATCTAAGCAGGATAACCAGAAAAATTACAACAAATCCCCTCTCCGCAAACGAATTCATGCTGTAAGTCTGGTAAAATTTTCAGTACCGGTAAACTAAAACCCATTTTTTTTCGTCTTAGGGACAGAATATTAATTTTTTTTGAATAGGTATGATCAATTTAACAAACCTGCGCTCCAATTTGGCAATTATCAAAATGGAGGCTCCCTACCTAAAGAATTTCAATCTCGCCCTAATTAATTGGGAATTGAATCGTCAGGAAGATCGAAAAGGATCTCCTATTAAAAAAGAAAGAAAAGTCTTTAGATAATAAACAATAAGAACTCGCACCTGATGGCTCAGCCGCGAGTTCTTTTATTTTTTTAACTGCTGTCTTTAATTCGATTTTTTGACTGAGCCACCGCTGCTCGAACTTGTATTAGTTTTAGCTGGTGAGCCCCTATATTTAATACTTCCCCCACT
>JBBSBG010000270.1:0-4668 GCA_038251495.1 Cytophagales bacterium | reverse complement strand
CTTACCAACATAGTAACAACCTATTGCACGATAGATAATAAAAATAGTGTGCTTGGGCACGTCCTGAATATCGGCTTCTATATCTTCAAACAAACTACTGTTCTCTTCATAAATTTCGATTTCGGTACCCAATCGCAGGTGCCGATCTAACTTTGTAATCAGGAACCGAGCAGCAAAGGTATAAAATGGATAGTTGGTCAATAAATTAGTAGCGGCATCATTTACCTCCTCAAAATATTTCTCTACGGATCGGAATACCTTATAATGATTATAATATTCTATCTTCAGAAATTCAAAAATAAGGTTGAGGTGATAATACAGTGGATCAAGGTTGTAGGTATCAAATATCTTTTGAACATGCCCAAAAATATCCTCAATGGATTCAGAGTCGCTGTCGTCTGGCTCAACAAAAAGCCTATGAAAAACCAGCATGCAACTTTGATAAACATAGAGCCGATGCGATTCGTAGATTCTCGCCACATTCTGCGTTTCCTTCATTAACAAAGAAAGCCCCAAGCGCTCCGTTTCATCATTTGACAGGTAATAGTTTCCATACTTCCTGAAATATTCAGTCAACAAATCTTCAGCCTTATCAACAGCAAGCATATAAGCAACATGCCTATTGTAAAGTTGAGAATATTGAAAATGCTCGGGAGTATGAATATGAATTTTTTTCAATGACTTATAAATGATCATAAGCTCATTCGCCAAATCATAGTCAAGTAATTCCTTTTCTAACTTGTTTAATGTGGCAATGGTAATAGTTCTTTTTTTTGTAAACAGAACTTCATTTAGGTTTGCCACTTTGCGCAAAATTTCGGTACGTGGGCTCTCCATCTGCTGCAACAAATGCTCTTCAATCTTCTGGTTTAACCGAGATCGGAGTGTATAATAGGCGTTGGCATTAACATCCAACTCAACCATGATTTTACTGTCAGATAGTTGCCGTTCGCGTAAGGCTTTTAACAAATGAGCCGACTTTTCGGCATTGCTTTCAATCAATGAGTCGTAGATGGACTTATAATCGTTTTCCGAAAGTTGTTTAACAATATTTTTTAGTTTAGCCATTTAACTTCTGAGGGTTGGTTCGCAAAAGATACAAATTTATAACCTTGAAGCAAGGAATAGCAAACATGGATTGCCAACTTTATAAATAAGCACAAGCCTGCTCAAAGTACGTGGAATTCAAGAATTAACAACCAGTTTATCTCAATCGAGTCCGATACGTTTCCCGATATTTGACATTTACCAAGGTTCGTTCTAATTTAATCGCTATGAAAAAAATTATATTACTAATAATCCTGATTATCCCCTTATTCTCGTCTTCTCAAAGCATTCGCTGGGCCGATGGCAATTCTTACTACCAAATTGTTGGCGGTGAAATAAATAAGTACACTTTACCTGCTAATGAGAAAACAACTTTTGTTTCGAAGAAGGATTTAACGCCAGCAGATAGTAATCAACCTATCTCCGTACGGAATTTTTCCCTTTCGGAAGACAAATCAAAAGTTCTGATTTTTACGAATACGCAAAAAGTATGGCGGTTGGATACGAAAGGCGATTACTGGATATTGGATTTAAAAAATAAGTCCCTAAAGCAAATTGGTCAAGGCCTCTCCGAGTCCTCACTACTATTTGCCAAGTTTTCGCCTGATGGTGCGCAAGTCGCCTATGTTAGCAATCAAAATCTGTATGTGGAAGAGTTAGCGACCCGTCAAATAAAAGCAATAACCACTGATGGCAACCGGAAACTTATTAATGGCACGTTCGACTGGGCGTATGAAGAAGAGTTCGCTTGTCGCGATGGATTTCAATGGAGCCCTGACAGCAAGCACATTGCATACTGGCAACTGGATGCCAATCAGATTCGTGACTATTATATGATCAACAATACTGATTCTGTGTATTCTAAAATCGTTGCGGTAGAATATCCCACAGCAGGTGAAACCCCATCCCCGGCAAAAATTGGTGTGGCCGATATAACAACTGTTACAACAATCTGGCTAACAATTCCAGGCGAAGCGAACCAGAATTATTTGCCGCGCATGGAATGGAATAATGCCAACGAAATTTTTGTACAACAGATCAACCGCAAGCAAAATGAAAGTCGAATATTTTCCTGTAATACGAAAACGGGTAATGCCACATTAATCCATACCGAAAAAGATGAAGCGTGGGTAGATCTTTATAGTCCTTGGGAAGACGTTTACGCCTTAGATTTTCGACATTACTTTAAATGGTTGAATGCAGGCAAAGAATTTTTATGGATTAGTGAAAAAGATGGTTGGCGCCATGCCTATCGAATTTCGAAAGATGGCAAAAAAGAAATCCGCATTACAAATGGCGATTACGATGTAATGGATATTCGCCTTATCGATGAAAAGAATAATTTCCTTTATTTTCTGGCCTCACCGGATAATGCAACACAAAAGTATTTATTTAAAACAAAACTTGATGGCAAAGGCACTGCGCAGCGTGTATCACCAACAACGCTTGCCGGAACTCATGAGTATTCAATATCTCCAACAGGAGCTTATGCCACACACAACTTCAATAATAGTTTTACAAAACCCTTATCAGAATTAATTGCGCTGCCTCAGCATAAAGCTATTAATGAAGGTGAGAGCATTCAATCGAAATTAAAAACTTCTGAAGTCGAAAAGACTGTTGAGTTCTTTAAAATAAAAACTGATGAAGGGATTGAAATGGATGGCTGGATGGTAAAGCCATCTAATTTTGACGCTTCCAAAAAATATCCGGTCTTATTCTATGTTTACACAGAGCCATGGGGCGCCAACGTTCATGATACGTATGGGGCAGGAAACAACCACCTCTTCAATGGCAATCTTGCCGATGAAGGCTACATCTACATTTCAATAGACAACCGCGGTACGCCAGCACCCAAGGGCAGAGCGTGGCGAAAAAGTGTTTACAAGAAAATTGGCTTAGTAAATATTCGTGATCAGGCCATGGCAGCAAAAGAAATTTTGAAATGGCCTTATGTAGATGCTAGCCGCATTGCAGTGTGGGGTTGGAGTGGTGGTGGCTCTGCTACATTAAACCTCATGTTTCAATATCCGGAAATTTATAAGACGGGCATTGCAGTCGCTGCTGTTGCGAATCAACTTACTTACGATAATATTTATCAGGAGCGATATATGGGGTTGCCGCAAGAGAACCGCGAAGATTTCATAAAAGGTTCACCCATTACCTATGCTAAAAATCTACAAGGTAATTTGCTTTACATCCATGGTACTGGAGATGACAATGTTCACTACAACAATGCCGAAATGTTAGTGAACGAATTAGTGAAACATGGAAAGCAATTTCAATTTATGGCATATCCCAATCGCACCCATGGCATTTCGGAAGGTGAAGGCACCTTTCAACATCTCTCAACACTCTATTCAAATTATTTAAGGACACATTGCCCGCCAGGAGCACGATGATGGATCCTATTCAAACCCTTCACTTGTTTGAGCCGCTAGAGCAAAAGCTAATTGTTTTGCTTAGATCGCTTTCGTCTACCGACTGGAATAAACCAACTGTAGCGAAACTGTGGACTGTAAAAGATGTGGCTGCCCATTTATTGGACACCGGCATCCGAACTATAGCACACTCAAAAAACTATGTTGGCGATCCCCCAACTACACGTAATTCTTATCAAGAGTTAGTCGATTATCTTAATGGACTGAACGCTGATTGGGTAAAGGCTATGAAGCGGGTAAGCCCGGAAACATTGATCGATTTCTTACAGCTAACTCAAAAGCCATTTATAGAATACTATCATTCTCTTGATCTACTTGCTCCCGCTATGTTCTCAGTAGCGTGGGCGGGAGAACAAGAATCTAAAAATTGGTTTCATATTTCGAGGGAATACACAGAGCGTTGGCATCATCAACAACAAATTCGCGATGCGGTTGGTCAGACTGGAATTATGGATCGAGAATTTTTCTTTCCCATGATTGACACATTGCTGCGAGCATTGCCTTATACATATCGCGAAACACCTGCAAAGGAAGGTGAAATCGTTCAAGTAAAAATTTTGGGAACTGCTGGTGGAGAATGGAGAATTCAAAAAGAAAATATTGGTTGGGAGTTTACATCGGCCTCAGCTATAGCTACATCCACAATCGAACTTGATGCCGATACGGCTTGGAAACTTTTTACCAAAGCTTTTACAAGACAAGAAGCCGAGACTAAAGTAAAAATTTATGGTAATCGTGAATTAGCATTGCCGTTGCTCGGGATGGTGTCTGTGATGGGGTAGAGTATTCGATATTTATTTCTCTAATCAAAAAATCAATATATTTACGCCCTCAATAAATTGGGGATTAGCTCTCCCGATAACTATCGGGAGGCTAGAGGATCGTTGTATATTTAAATATTAATTGTTAGGGGGATTAGCTCAGCTGGCTAGAGCGCTTCCATGGCATGGAAGAGGTCATCGGTTCGACTCCGATATTCTCCACAGAAAGTCTGGTTCTTACCGGACTTTTTTTATTTTAAAAATTATTGAAGATGGTTCTTTTCTATGAACTCTTTGAATGATTTTTTATAGGTATCCCCTATCGACAAAGAGACTGCCCCCACCTTTACTTCATTTTTCTGGATCACGTCAATTGCGGCTAGTGCAACTATGTACGAATTATGGATTCGAATAAATTT
>JBBSBG010000269.1:0-4678 GCA_038251495.1 Cytophagales bacterium | reverse complement strand
TGGGTTTGGTCTTTCTGTGCGCACCATTGCGCATGGATTAGGGATGAAGGTTCGGGGAGTATGGAATTTAGCAGTTAAGCGATTCGTTGACCGGATGATGAATAAGTTATTGAGTGAAAAATGGTTTGAGTATAAAAAGAATCTGGCTGTAAAGCGAGCCGAAAAGGCAATCAACAAATTGAATTCAGGTAATTTGGAAGGTCAGTTTCGTGGCGCAAGCACTGCAACTGTTTAGATTAGGGTGCATTTCAAATTTTCGCGATTCACCTATATGCCATCCCTACGGGATGATATCAAAGGAGTACTCCTTGCACTGCCAATATATAACCCCAACGCGGTTTTCCCACACTAATTAATTCCCGTTAGGGAAGTAATATCGGAAGCCAATTCATCCATTTTTTTCAAGTCCCGGTAGGGACGACATATTTTGTTATTGCGACAATTTGAAATGCACCCGAGATTAATCACAGTTATTCTTACCTTAAAAATCCTCATATTAGCTTCTTAAAATAGCGGTATGAGGATTTTTGTTTTTCTTAGTTTTCTGATTTCAATTAGCAGCTCGCTTTTCGGGCAAGATCCGCTGCGATTCGAAAAGGAAGTTGCCAATTTAGTAGCAAGTGATAGCGCAGCTAGCAGCAGGAAATTAATTCTCTTTACCGGCTCTTCAAGTATCCGGATTTGGAAAAGTTTGAAATCAGATCTGCCGACATACAATACCTTGAACCGAGGGTTTGGTGGGTCGGAGATGACGGACCTGCTTCATTATGCGGATCAACTTATCATTCAATATAATCCAAAGGAAATTTTCATTTACGAAGGAGATAACGATCTGAATTCTGGTAAGGAAGTTTCTGATATTCTAAAAACGGCTCATCAACTTTTAATCATTATCCGAGAACGCCTTCCAAAAAACGTGAAAGTTTTTTTTATTTCGGCCAAGCCGAGCGTGGCACGCTGGGCGTTGAAAGAAAAGTATCTTAACTACAATAAGCAATTGGAAGCGTGGACTAAAACTGCAAAGAAAGTCTACTTCGTGGATGTATGGAAGCCTCTGTTAGATGCTCAAGGGGAAGTGTTGAAAGACATTTACA
This sequence comes from Cytophagales bacterium, assembly GCA_038251495.1. Classification (GTDB taxonomy): domain Bacteria; phylum Bacteroidota; class Bacteroidia; order Cytophagales; family Cyclobacteriaceae; genus ELB16-189. The sequence goes on along the minus strand of JBBSBG010000269.1, from coordinate 3,584 downwards.
TTGCGGATGGTCTGCATTTGAATGAACAGGGCTATAAAATTTGGGCGGGCGTGATTAAAAATTATCTGTAGGATGTATTAACTTATTTATTCGTTTGTTACGGACTTAGTCATGCACCTAAAACCTTTCATGCTTTTTCTTTTACTCACTTGTCTATCAATCTTACCTTTGATCGCGCAAGATGATGTGGAGCGGCCGATGCCAGCCATGATCTCACATCTCACGCACGCACATCGTGATATTTTAAGAATCAAGAATGCACCGAAACACAATATTTTTCAAAAAATTTTATGTTTTCAGGTTAACTGCCGCAGGGAAGCAGGTTGGCAAAAATCGCAAAAGGATAGAAGGTTTAATGACTATAAGGATGTGCCTCAGGTTCGGCATGCTAAAAATGTAAAGAAGTCCGAGTCTAAAGCATTGGTGCACACAACCGAGCCACAGGCATTGAAACCGGATACCGTTGATATAAAAAAACTAATTGAGCCAATTATTCAAAAGGAAGCAGCCAAAGAAAGAAGGTTTACACTCAGTGAAGTATTGTTTGATGTAAACAGTCCGGCCATAAAAAAGGAGGTTAGTTCCCGCCTGGATACGCTAGTGGATATTTTAAGAAAAAGCCCCAACACAACTGTTACTATCATTGGCCATACCGATAACACAGGACGCGAAGCATATAACGTTCGGTTATCGACCAGCCGTGCCGAAGCGGTGGGTGATTATTTAATAGACCATGGTATTGCCTATGGGCGCGTTCATTTTGAAGGTCGCGGAAGTGCTGAGCCAATTGCTGATAATACTTTTGAAGAAGGTCGCATGAAGAATAGGCGGGTTGAGATTATTTTAAAGGAGTAATTCTATCCTCATCGAACCAAATGCACCCAGCCAGTAAGTTCTTTGTGCCTATCACGCTCGTAAAGCCGATCAAAGGTTACTTCCGCACGATAGAAATAAACGCCACCCGTCAATTCATTGCCTTGAGATGACGTTCCATCCCATTCAATGCTTGTGTCAGTAGCGTTGGCGGATTGAAAGCTATAAACTTCATTGCCCCACCGATTATAAACCCGAAACACGATATTATTAACGAACCGCGGACAGCGAATAGAAACTGTTGAGCCTGCATCGGGATTGCTGTTCACATCAAAGTTGGCACTGAATACATCGTTGTAGCCATCATCATTAGGAGTAAACACATTGGGCAGTAAATAGTAAGGACAATTATCATTGCATACGGAATCACTGAGCGGCCCTTCTTGTCCAAGCGCATCAACGGCAGAAACTTTGTAGCAATAGGCAAATGAGGGAAGACCTTCGTGGATGTAAAAATTATCGCGAACCGCTGATGCTATTAATTGAAATTCACCATCTGCGGAAGCGGAACCATAAATATTGTAAGACACAATATCTCTGCGGCAACCAGGCTGGTCGTTCAACTCCCAGCGAAGTGTATTTGAAAACTCAGTCTGACCACAAGTATTCGCGTTGAGATATTCATCACAGTCTACAATACTAATTTCCAACCCTTGCGAACACGGCAATAGATTATTTTCAGGATAAGTAGTTATGACCTGCGAGTAATTCTCGAGCAATTTAATTTTTGGATTACCATATGTGCCTCGTGTTAGCACGCGATAGGAATATCGTTTATCCTCTTGCAGCGGTTCATTATTAAACTGGCCTTGATCTAAATAGGTAAATCCAAATTCAGCTACATACACACTGTCAATCAAAGTCATGTCTTGCGGGTCAGCGCTTTCAGCAGCCCGATAGATTAAATGATAGGGCCGACTTTGAGAAACATTCGACCAAGGCACGCTATCGCGCCACGCAAGTTCTATTTTTTTAATCCCAATGGTTGCGCTAAGGCGCACCGATGATGCGATTGCTGATGTGTCAACAGCAATAATTTGTTGTGCATTTTGGGGTTTGGCGTATAGCACAATTCTATAGTTGAAAATATTATTTTCAGTATTGATATTGTTATCAACAAAGGTTGTATCACTTACGCGACCCGCGAGGGTAATGTTAGTATCCCCAGCAAGACCACTTGCGCGATAGACTTCATACTCATAGGGTTTGGGAAACTGAATTTCATTGATCGCAAACGGACTTCGCCAACTTACGCGAATTTTTCCCTGAATGGAATCTGTTTTTTCAACACTCACATGGGTGATCACCGGAGCATCAGCTTGAATTGGGCCAATACACTTTTCTGTGGATACCATACTTGGTGTGCTCGCGGGCGAATTGAAGTAAGCCATTATTCGATAGCAATACGTAGCACCTACTACTAATCCACGGCTCACGTTTGTATCAGTAAACGTTGTTTGTGTTATGGGCACTTCTGCAATCAGATTGTATCCTAAAAATTTTGGTAAGCCAGGATTACACAAGCCCGGTGCGTAAGGATAGGAATCTACTTTTCGCCAGATCTGAATTTTATCTGCATTGCTACAGGCATAGGAGTTCCATGCTAAGTTGGCAGTGCGCTTCACTAGATCCAAGCCGGTATTGTTCCATGTGGGTGCGGGTGCTACTACTTTTATATTCCAGATTTTAAAATTCACAAGTTTAGGTCCCTTAGGTGGGTTGTCTGTGATTTTAAATACCACTTGATAGGGTTGTTGTCGCACATGCAAACAATCTGTCTGCCAACTAAAGGTTAATTCTGCTGCCGGATTAGAAGGCAAAAATATTGGTGGATTGGGTAAGTAAGTGGCAGGAATTTTAGCAGGTAAAAAATCAATGAGCTCAGAGAACACTTCAATCTTCACCGAATGATTGTCCCCATCGGTGCCTCGTATTAATTCTTCAATCTTTGTTCCTGCCTCAACACAAATATCAGTTGGTATTTGTAACTCAGGCCTGATGTTCAAACACTCTTCAACAACAATTTGCATATCGCGAGTAGTGGTGCTTAACTTCCGGTATAGATTGGTGACTGAATCTTTACGCCATTCAATAATCTTAAAAGCAATGTTGTATTCACCAATGGTGCCGGGTGCATCCCAGGTTAAAAGACCCGTTACCGGATTAATAGAAAAAATCGGTTGGCCGGTTGCTGCTTCGTTACCTTGATTAAAGTTTGTGTAAAACCGGCTGTTATTAGGTGGCGTATAGTTGGCGAAAGTGGTAGGACTGTTTGCTGGAATAGAAAGTTCATAGGACAAACTATCGCCATCCACATCATAAGCGCCCGGTGTGTGAAAGAAAGCTGACTTAAAGCAAGCGCGGTCGAGTGGGGGTACCGACAAAAACGGAACATTATTACAACCATTGATCGGGTCAATAGTGAAATTGACGAATGTTACATAAGGTACATCGTCAGAATTTGCAATGTTCAAAATACCACTGCTACGGTCGCGCTCTACATAGGCAATGTTATAGGTTCCATAAGCAAGATAGGTGTGTGTTGTTGTAAATGTTGCTACCGCAATGTTCTGTCCAAGATCAGGACGGAGTGTTGCAATCGTAATGGGAATTCTTACCGAAGCACCATCACCAAAAACAACCTCGCTGTTAGTGCCAAATCGAGTATTGGATTGGGTGTTTAGGTAGGCGAATACGGTAATTTTAAAAGT
>JBBSBG010000268.1:0-4681 GCA_038251495.1 Cytophagales bacterium | reverse complement strand
CGAAAAGCCTAATACACGTAAAAATATTTTTTCTTTTTGCTGAATCAGCAAATTACCCACTCATTTCTATAAGTAGCAATTTAGTAGTGTGTTATATCCCACCCGTTAATTAATTATTTAAGGATTCAATTGGCGCAATCGGGTGAAATAGTACTATCTACATTTCTCTACTTTTTCATCTAACTTTTTGTGAAAGCCTTTTGTTAAATTTGCGTGTCTTTAAAACTAGTTGGCAAATGAAAACAATAACAAAAAGCCTGTTCTCAGGATTTAATGTGAATCCGATTAATCGCGATTTATTTATCGTAATCTCTTCAGGGTTGTTGATTGCTATCGCGATCATAACGCTGTCGGTGATGATCATCAGTCAGATTTAATACGATGGGTTACGGGTGGGCAGAAACCCACTCGTCTCCATCTTCAAAGAATTCTCTTTTCCAGATTGGTACTGTTTGTTTCAGCGTGTCGATAATAAATTGGCAGGCTGCAAAAGCATCTTTTCTATGTGGGGTAGCAACTGCCACCACCACCGCAATATCTCCAGGGGTTAACGTTCCTACACGGTGACTGACAGCAAACCCGGTCAGCTTCCAGTTTTCAGACGCTTGATCTATTAATTTTTGAATTTCTGAAATCGCCATAGGTTCATAAGCTTCGTATTCAAGTCGTAGCACTTTTTTACCAGAGGTATTATTCCGAACAGTTCCTATAAACGTATTGACAGCTCCGGCTTCCTGATTGGATGCGGCTGTTATTATTTTTTGAACGTCAATCGGTTGCCCTGTTATTTCAATCATGTATGTCTGAATTATCCACCACTGACCGGTGGAATGAGCGCAATCTCATCCGTTAATGTAAGAAGCTGATCATCGGCTGCATATTCCCGGTTAACGGCAATAAAGAGTGAGTTTAGTTTTTTGACTTGGGGGAATTTTAATAAGAGCGTACTTCGTAAATCAGCCACCGAGTTACCGTCCATCTCCAATTCAACCTCGCGACCGCCCAAAATATCGCGCGAGATTCCAAATGTTTTCACCTTTACGATCATTTAACAAATATACGGACACATTTCATTCGCTTTATTCGAACGATCATTTCTATCTTTCAGTTCTTTAAGAGCTAAAATTAGGATGCAGGCATCACAACTATATGATAATCACGGTCGCCCGATTAACTACCTGCGTTTAGCAGTTACGGATCGATGCAACTTGCGCTGCTTTTATTGTATGCCTGAAGAAGGCATTAAATACATGCCTAAGAAAGAGTTGCTCACCTTCGAGGAAATTGAGCGACTAATCACCATGCTTGCCCCTTTAGGTATTTCAAAAATCCGGTTAACGGGTGGCGAACCTTTTGTGCGAAACGATTTAATGAAGTTGATTCGAAGAATTGTTGAGATAGACGGTATCAAGGATTTACACATCACAACAAACGGGATTCTTTCAGCTCCGCATATTTCTGAGCTCAAGTCGCTAGGCATTGCATCGGTAAATTTAAGTCTGGATACACTGGATCGCGGGCGTTTTAAAGTGATTACTCGCAGAGACGAATTTGAAAAAACCTGGGAGACACTTCATAGCTTGATTGAAAATGACATCCCTGTTAAAATAAATGCGGTGGTGATGGATGGAAAAAACATTGACGACATTTTGCCAATGGTTGAACTGACCAAAAAATTTCTGGTTTCCGTACGCTTTATTGAGGAGATGCCTTTCAATGGCTCGGGTCAGCTATCACCCAACCTAACCTGGACTTACAATAAGATTGTAGATCACATTAAAAGTGAGTATCCGACTTTACAACGATTGATGGATCCACTTCATTCCACTTCGTATAACTATCAAGTGCCTGGTCATCTTGGTACGGTTGGAGTCATTGCAGCGTTCAGCAGAACATTTTGTGGTTCCTGTAATCGCATTCGCATAACTGCACAAGGAGTTTTGAAAACATGTTTGTATGATGATGGTGTTTTAAATATCAAAGATCTGATGAGATTGGGTAAAAGCGATTTGGAAATTGAAGATCATCTCTTGTATGCTTTTAACAGTCGAGCTAAAGATGGCTTTGAAGCAGAAGCTCAAAGAAAGGAAGGTGCTCCTGCTATCGAGTCTATGTCAACTATTGGAGGATGAAATCAATATTTATTCTTTGAGTTTAATAGCATGGAGGTTTACATTCTGCTCATTTCATTTTTCATTGTGGCCTTGATTTATTCATCCGTAGGCTTTGGGGGTGGAAGCAGCTACCTCGCATTAATGGCGCAACCATTTTTTGGTTTACTGCCCGATGCGATTCGACCGGCAGCCTTGCTCTGTAATGTTGTTGTAGTTACCGGAGGAACATACATTTATTACAAAGAAGGAAAAGTTAAACTGAAAGAAATCTGGCCTTTCTTAGTTGCCAGCATTCCGATGGCATTTATTGGAGGCTATTGGAAATTGAAAGACCACACATTTTTTATACTTCTTGGGTTTACATTATTGATCGCTGCATTTTTTCTTTGGTTAAAACCGAAATCAGAAAGTCCGGAAACAAATCCAATCTCTGGTCAGGTATTATTGGGTGGAGGTATTGGTTTGCTATCCGGTTTGGTAAGTATTGGCGGTGGTATTTTTCTTTCGCCCATTTTGCATTTGCTTAATTGGTTTGATGCCAAAAAGATTTCAGCTTTGGCTAGTGTTTTTATTTTGGTAAACTCGATTGGTGGCTTGATCGGCCAAGTAACTTCAGGAGTAAATTTTAACTGGCAATTAATTGCTCCCTTATTAATTGCCGTTTTTCTTGGTGGCCAGATTGGTTCACGCTTAGGGGCAAAACGATTTAATGCCGTTTATATCAGAAGGATTACGGCCTTATTAATTTTTGTTGCAGCTCTAAATATTTTAAAAGACCATTTATGAAAGTTTTAGTTTCCATTACCTTACTATGTATTTCTTTTTCAGGCTTCTCTCAAAAAAGAGTTAATCCAGTTATCAAAAACTACGGAGGTATTTTTGAAATTCCGTATGCGGATGAGAAACCTGACCCAACCCTTGAGTATAATATTATTATTGAAGTGGAGCGTGCCAACGCTACACCCGACTCGGTTAACTGGGCATTACATAATGTATCGCGATTATTAAACCTGCATGTAATGGGTGGTGTGCCGAAGAATAAATTGCATGTTGTTTTGGCGATTCACGGAGGTGCTTCTTATACAGCAATGAGCAATGATGCGTATAAAGCGAAGTATGGAGTTGATAATCCTAACCTTGGATTGTATCAGGAACTGCAAGATGCTGGCGTGAAAATGTTTATTTGCGGCCAATCTTTGATCGCCCGAAATATTGACCGGTATAAGATGGTGCCTGGAGTGAAGATTGCTACCTCCATGTTAACAACTATGACGACCTATCAACTAAAGGGGTATGCGATGTTGAAGTTTTAATTCCAATTTTAATTTGGTTATCATGTGGGAATGAATCTCAGAAGTTCAACTAATTCTTTGTTGGTTAGATTTTCTTTTTCAGACTTATCGTAGATAGCCAAAAGAAAAACAGTGCTTTCAGTTACAACAATGTTAGTAATAATTCTTGCCCCACCACTTTTGCCTTTTCCTTTTGAGGCAATCGCAATCCGAATTTTAAAGCAATGCATTCCGATAGATGTGCCTTGCTCGGGATTTTCTTTTAGTTTAGTTGCCAGGTCAATTAATTCCTTTTAAGGGATGGGTATTTCTTGAATAAGCGTTTTGCTTGTTTCTCAAATACCGAAATGGATTTAACCTTATAATTCATTAAGGAAATCCTCTACATTGCGAGCCTTCTTTTTTCCTGACCTAATAAGTTTCATTTCTTCAACGGCTTCTTTAATTTCTTCCACCAGCAGAGCTTTTGCGTCAGTAAGTTTTTTTGCCTTCACATATGAAATGCTTTTTAATACATCCAAAAGGGAAGATGCTTTATTATCTGGAATCTCTAGTAGTATTTTCATGATCTATTCTGATTTTAATCGCCATGCAAAAGTAAGATTCTTGAAGGTCTTAAACAATTGATAAGACGCTACCTATCAACTCGTATGATCATACACCGCCACCCATTCACCATTTTTCTTTCTAAAGATTAATGTAAACGGTCCTGTAAGTTCACCATTAATTCGATGTAGTGTGTACTTGCCAGTAACCAAATAGGCATCGGCTGAGATTTTTGATACTTGCCAGATTTCAAAATCCAACGTGCCCATGGCTTCGCGAGTCGGGTAACTTTTTTTGTAACCTTCCAGGGTGGCTTGCCAACCTTTGCGAATTCCGGAGCCTATAAATTGCAACGAATCCGATTTCCAATATCCTTCCATAAAGGCATTTATGCTGCCCTCGTTCCAAGCTGCTTGTTGAGCAGCCAACACGGCCCGAATTTTTTCTTCAGCTTGCGGATCGTCAGCAGTTTTTTGCTGTGAATTACATGAAATGGTCAGAATAAGCAGCGGCAATAATCGTTTCATAGAAGATAATTTTTAATGATTGGGTTGAATATACAAATTCAACAAATCCAAGAATCCAATTTTAAGTAATACTTGCTATTTTGCGAACCATTAAGCCTATGTCAATGAAAAAAATCAAATTCTCCGATCACGTTCTCCCACACCTTATTGCGGTCATTGTCTTTTTATTGATAACCGTATTTTTCTTTAACCCTGTTTTCTT
>JBBSBG010000267.1:0-4691 GCA_038251495.1 Cytophagales bacterium | reverse complement strand
CATGCACTGTTTACAAAACTCGCTGCACAAAAAGGCGTTGCTGTGATTTGTCAGAAGCCGATGGCTCCTAAATTATCTGTGGCAATTAAGATGGTGGATGTTTGTAAACAATCACGAGTGCCATTTTTCATTCATGAAAATTTTCGATGGCAGGCTCCCATCCGAAAGATGAAAGAACTGCTGGATAGTAATGCAATCGGCAAGGTATTTAAATCGCGTGTTACATTTTGCTCCGCATTTCCCGTGTTTGATAATCAACCTTTTTTAGCAGAGCTTGACGAATTTATTTTAACTGACGTTGGTTCACACATTCTTGATATCTGCCGCTTTTTGTTTGGTGAAGTCAAAACGTTACAATGCCATACAGCAACCGTCAATCCAAAAATTAAAGGCGAAGACGTGGCCAATGTATTTATGAAAATGAAAAGTGGCGCGAGTTGTTATGCCGAGATGTCGTATGCTTCTATTTTAGAATACGAATCATTCCCTCAGACTTTTATTCTTGTAGAAGGCGAGCGTGGCTCTATTCAATTAACAAAGGATTGTGAAATACGAATTACCACACGCCAGGGAACAACCTCAGTAACGGCAAAACCAATTCTTTTTCCGTGGGTTGACCCTGCCTATTCACTTGTGCACTCCAGCATTGTCGATTGTAATCGAAATATTTTAGAGGCGATACAGAAAAAATCAAAAGCTGAAACAACCGGTGCTGATAATTTAGAAACCGTGCGGCTTGTTCACGCCTCCTATGCGTCCACGAAAAAAAATAAAGCCATCAACATGAAAGACTTTTAAGATGGAGCGGCTTCGGCTTGAACATATCTCCAAATCATTTCCTGGCGTAAAAGCGCTTGATGACATTACACTGGAAGTGAAGCAAGGCGAAGTTCATGCTGTGTGCGGTGAAAATGGCGCGGGCAAAAGTACGTTAATGAACATCTTGAGCGGAAATTTAAAACCCGATAGCGGTACCCTTCAGCTTAATGGCAAATTCATACAATTGAAAAATCCGCAGGATGCCTTTGCACACGGCATCTCCATTGTGCACCAGCATTTAAGTCTGGCCGACAACCTGAGTGTAGCCGAAAATATTTTTGCCAACCAACATCCGAAAACAAGCTTCGGATTGATTCACTACCCAGATCTTTATCAACAAACTGCTCAGGTATTAGCCGACTTAAAAATAAGCATCCCTCCGACTGTGCGAGTGGCATCGCTATCGCAAGCGCAAAAGCAAATGGTAGAAATTGCTAAAGCATTGGCAAAGAAACCGCATGTTTTGATTCTGGATGAACCCACGGCAGCACTTACCGACACCGAAATTAAGGTGCTCTTTAACATCCTAGATGATCTAAAAAGAAACCAAGTCTCCATTCTTTACATCTCGCACCGGTTGTCAGAAATATTTAAATTGGCCGATCGCGTTTCTATTTTAAAAGATGGAAAACATCAAGGTACATTCACAACAGAAAATCTCACGAAAGAACAACTTATCAAATACATGGTAGGCCGCGATCTGATTGAAGTGAAACAAAATTCAATCAAGCAATCAACCATATTGCTTGAAGTGAAAAATCTTAGCGGAAAAAAATTTAAGAACATTAGTTTTGCGTTACACCGTGGAGAGATTATTGGGTTAGCAGGATTAGTAGGAGCTGGAAGAACCGAAATTGCCAGGGTCTTGTTCGGTGCCGATGCAAAACTCAGTGGCGAAATCATCAAAGAGAAAAATCAACTTCATATCACTCATCCGGCTGATGCAATTGCTAACAAAATTGCCTACGTATCGGAAGACCGAAAGCAGTTGGGATTATTTCCGGAGATGTCCATTCAAGAAAACATGATCGCTGCGAGCCTAAGGTCGGTTACCCGGTACTCGCTCATTAGTTCAGCAAAATCCTCGCAACACGCAAAAGAATTAAGTGAGAAGTTGAATGTGGTGGCGCGAAGTCTTCAGCAAAAGGTGGGGCAACTGAGTGGCGGTAATCAACAGAAAGTATTGTTGGGTAAATGGCTTGCGGTAAAGCCCGATGTTCTTATTGTGGATGAGCCGACAAACGGAGTAGACGTAGGCGCTAAGCAGGAAATTTATCGGATACTGAAAACCTTGGCCGATGAAGGCATGGGTATTATTGTTATCTCAAGCGAACTTCCCGAACTATTGAGTTTGTGCCAACGCATTTTAGTAATTCGTAAAGCCATGCTGGTTGGTGAATTGCCGGTGGCAGATGCAACGGAGGAAAATATTTTATCGCTGGCTGCGCATTGATTTTATATACGATCCTAAAAAAGTAAGCATGCTTTCTAAAGTACTCGAAGAACGAATTTATTCCTTGTCCATCTTACTAGTAGTAGTTGTCGTAACAGCCAGTTTTATTTTTCCGGCCACCTTCCCTACGTTCGAAAACTTCAGTCAGATTTTATTGAACTTATCCATTGATACCATTGTAGCTGTGGGCATGATGATGCTCTTAATCTCCGGAGTGTTCGATCTTTCTGTAGGATCAATCGTTGCATTTGCCGGATGCCTCACTGCATACCTGATGCATTTCTATCAATTGCCAGTGCCAATTGCGGTTAGTATAGGGTTGCTTGCTTCGTTAATCATCGGTTGGATCAACGGCTACCTGATCGCCTATCAAGGCATCAACCCAATGATCCAAACTCTTGCTATGATGGGCATCGTGCGAGGTTGCGCGTTGCTGGTGAGTGGTTCGGGCATTCAAAATCTTCCGTATTGGTTCAACGCGATTGGCCAATCGAAATTGTTGAATATTCAAATGCCAGTGTGGTACATGCTTATTACGATTGCGGTGTTCACTTTCCTGTGCACCAAAACTATTTTCTTCAGGCGATACTATTATATTGGTGGTAATGAAAAGGCAGCAGACCTTTCCGGTATACGGGTTAAGAGAATGAAAATGATTGCGTTTATATTTTCCGCAAGCTTAGCCGGTGTTGCCGGCATATTACTTTCATCCCGACTCGGGGCTGCATTGCCCACGATGGGCCGCGGTTTGGAACTTCGCGTGATCACGGCTGTGATATTAGGCGGTGCAAGTTTAAGCGGTGGCATCGGAAAAATTCCAGGAGCGCTGTTGGGTGCTGTGTTCATGGGGCTAATCGCTAACATTATGGTGATTTCCCGAATCTCAGGTTATTGGCAGGAAATCATTCTCGGCCTTATCCTGATTATTACCTTGTGGGCAGATAAAGCTTTACAGAAAAGATACGTTTCTACTTAACAATGCTCATGTATGCGTAGTGTACTTTTTATTACCGCCTTTATTGTTGTTTTCTCCTGCGAACTACCCCCAAAGCACGCGACCCAACAGAATACGTATTCGCGGGCAACCGATACCATCACCCAAATTATAAATGAAGAGTACGTGATGATTACCACAGCCGTTACCATGCCCATGTATGTAAACCACGATCAGGCCGCGTTTAAAAAGTGGGGCGAAAAAATGGGTGTGAAGGTTTCTATTCTTGGCCCTGCCGAGTGGGATGTGCCAGCCCAAATCAATACCATCGAAGAAGTAATTGGAACAAAACCTACGGGGTTGTTGATCAATGGAACCGATCCTGCCATAGCTCAGGTTATAAACAAAGCTGTCGCGGCTGGAATTCCTACAGTAGTATATGATTCTGATGTTCCTAATTGTAACCGTCATGCATTCTTAGGCACCGATTGGTATCAGATTGGTAAAATGCAAGGTGAAGAAATGGTGAAGCTCATTAACGGCAACGGCAAAATTGCTTATATGGGCATTCTTGGATTAACAAATATGGAAGCTGGTTTTCAGGGAATGCTTGACGTTTTTAAAAAATATCCGAACATTGAAATAGTTGGCAAGTATGATGACAAAGCAAATGTAGAAGAAGCTGCAAAGATTACTGCGGATGTTCTATCTGCGCATCCTGACCTTGCGGGACTGTGCGGATTTGATTCTAACTCGGGACCCGGCATGGCGCTGGCCGTAAAAGAAGCAGGTAAAGCAGGTCGTGTAAAAATTACTACGGTGGATTGGGAGCCAGAGCATTTAGCGTTGGTAAAAGAAGGAACCATTCAATTGTTAGTAGGACAAAAACGCGAACTGTTCACCTGGTATGGCGCTCAATTTTTGTATGACATGGTGCATAAAACCAATTCACTATCCAATAACGACAGGCAAGCTGGCATTACCAATATTCCCCAAACTATCAACACAGGCTTACTTCGAATCACGAAAGAAAATATTGAACAGTTTATTAAGCATCAATGAATACAGATCAGCGCTTAAAGTCAGGTCCATTCACCATGCTATATCAAAATGGATTTCTAAGATATGTACGGTACGGAAATCAAGAAATTGTGCGCATGATCTATTTTGCTTTGCGCGATGAGAATTGGGGAACGTACAAAGCGGAAATTGAAAACGAACAGATAACCCTGCACGAAAATTCATTTACAATCACCTACGATTGTTATCATCGTAAAAATGAAATACCCGTGTTTCATTGGAAAGCCTCCATCAACGGAACACCCACAGGCGAAATTATTTTTAGCATCGAGGGAAAGGCATTAACTAATCTACTTAAAAACAGAGCCGGGTTTTGTGTGCTCCATCCTATTAAGGAAACCGTTGGTCAGCGTTGCGAAATAATTCATGCTGATGGAAGTACCTCCAGTTCATTCTTTCCGGAAT
>JBBSBG010000266.1:0-4697 GCA_038251495.1 Cytophagales bacterium | reverse complement strand
CCCAAATGATTTTGTGCCAACTCCTTTCAGTGCTTTGGTCGATCGTTTTTTCAATGATTCAATTGCCCGCTCAGGCGGAAGCCGTTTTGTACCTAAAGTAGATATTGTAGAAACTCCCGAAGCTTATGAGGTTCACTTAGCCGCGCCTGGGTTGAGCAAAGAAGATTTCAAGATTGAAGTAAATCATAATTATCTTACTGTAAGTGGTGAGCGCAAGTTCTCCAATGAAAAGAAAGATAAAAATTATCATTCGATTGAAACGAATTACGGTGCATTTAGTCGGTCGTTCACTTTGCCTGAAAATACCGATTCTTCTAAAATCAACGCCAAGTATAACAATGGCATTTTAGAATTAACGATTCCAAAAGACGAGAAAAAAGTGTTGAAACAGAGTATCAAAGTGAGTTAATTAAAATTGGATTTGGTTTAAAGATGCCCTAGCCGGAAACGGAGGGGCATTTTTTTGTTTTATCTCAAGTCGGAATGAAATTAATTCTTCTTTCATTTAACCAATTGCGGGATAAGCCGTAACTTACTTAAAAGAGAGGGGTATGAAGCGTTCGTTATTGATTCTGTTGGTTGTTTGCACTGCGTTTATTGGTGCAATTATTGGTTCCGTTGTAACCCTTAGATTTTATGATGCTGGCTCAGCCTATAATTCCATCGAAGAACGGCAGAATTTACGTCTGACTAACTTTTCTAACGATTCATCAAATAGAAATCAAGAAGTAATCAATTTCGAAGCAGCAGCTAGTAAAGTAACACCAGCCGTAGTTCACATTCGTACGGTGTATGGTGGCGGAAAATTTAGTCTTAACGCATTGGATAGTTATTTGAATCCACATGCACAATCGTCTGGTTCAGGTGTAATCATTTCAGACGATGGTTACATTGTTACTAACCATCATGTTATTGAAGATGCTAACTCGATTGAAGTTGTGTTGAACAATAACCAACGCTTCTATGCGAAATTGGTTGGTCAAGATCCGAGCACCGATTTAGCGCTCTTAAAAATCAAAGCAAAAAATCTTCCTTTTGTAAAATACGGAGACTCTGATGGAATTATTACAGGCGAATGGGTGCTGGCCATCGGCAATCCATTTGATCTTAACTCCACAGTAACTGCAGGTATTGTTAGTGCTAAAGCACGGAACATCCGAATTCTCTCTGACAAAAATAATCTGCAAGTTGAATCCTTTATTCAAACTGATGCTGCGGTCAATCCTGGTAACAGTGGCGGAGCGTTGGTCAATCTAAAAGGTGAATTGATTGGAATTAATTCTGCCATAGCGACCGCAACGGGTAATTATGCTGGGTATTCATTTGCTATACCTGTAAGTCTTGTAAAAAAAATAATGGATGATCTACTCGAGTTTGGCCAGGTGCAACGTGGATTGTTGGGAGTTCAAATTATTGACGTGAGTGCTGAGTTAGCCGAAAACTTCAAGCTAGATGTTGTTCGCGGTGTATTTGTTCGGTTCGTAAATAAAGGAAGTGCTGCCGAATTAGCCGGCATTGCGGGTGGTGACGTAATCACTGCTATAGACGATCATCAGGTAGGTGGTGTTTCGGAATTACAAGAGTGGGTGGCCCGAAAAAGGCCAGGCCAACCTGTGCATGTTACTTTACTAAGGGATGGTGAACAGAAGTTGATTACTACAACATTAAAAAATTTCGAAGGCTCTGAAGAAATAAAAAGAAAACCCATTAGTTATGAACTTGAAGGCGCTACGCTTGACGAAGTCCCCTACTCAAAATTAAATGAACTCAGCCTTGATGGTGGTGTTCTGATTCGAAAACTTTCTTTCGGTAAATGGAAGAAAGCAGGTATTCAAGAAAATTTTATTATCACGCATATTGATAAAGTGTCCATCGACAATGTGAGTGACCTTAATCGCGCCATGGAAATAAAAAAAGGTGGCGTGTTGGTTGAAGGAATGCTCACAAATGGAGAGCGGCTAACGATTGGCATGGACTGGTAAGAAGTAATTGACAGTTGACAATGATTAATAAACTAATTATTGGCATTCAAAAATTTTAAACTAAAGAGATTGTAAATAAAATTCATCCTCAGTATTTCAAAATTAACAATCTTCAATCACTAAGTAAAAAGGTAAATTGGCCTTACCGAAACATTCGGTAACTTTGCAGCCTACCAGAATTATTGCAGCATGAAAAACTTTGGCATTGCAGAAGCACTTTCTAAACTTAGAATAAAAAAATCAAATTCAGGAACCTCCACAGGGCAAAAGTGGCTTCGTACAAAGGGAGCAGCAATAAAATCTTTTTCACCCGTTGATGGAAAATTAATTGGTACCGTTCAAACTACGGACGATGCTGCATTTGATAAAGTAGTTAAGCAAGCTCATCAGGCTTTTCTAGAATGGCGCTTAGTTCCCGCCCCAAAACGAGGCGAGGTTGTTCGCCAAATTGGTTTAGCGCTTCGCAAATACAAAGAGCCTTTGGGCAAACTTGTTTCTTACGAGATGGGTAAATCTTATCAGGAAGGATTGGGCGAAGTGCAGGAAATGATTGACATCTGCGATTTTGCAGTAGGTCTATCACGACAGCTTCACGGATTAACCATGCATTCTGAGCGCCCACAACATAGAATGTATGAACAGTATCATCCACTTGGTGTTGTGGGAATTATTTCTGCCTTTAATTTTCCGGTAGCCGTATGGAGTTGGAACACGATGCTTGCCTGGGTTTGTGGCGACACGTGTATTTGGAAGCCCTCTGAAAAAACTCCACTCTGCAGCATCGCGTGTCAAAACATTATCACGGAAGTATTTAAAAAGAATAATGTACCAGAAGGCGTGTCGTGCATTGTAAATGGAGATTCCAAAATTGGGCAACGTATGTCATCGCACGAAATGATTTCGTTGGTTTCGGCAACGGGCAGTGTGCGCATGGGCAAAGCTGTGGGCAAAACTGTTGCGGAACGATTAGGTCGTGCATTACTTGAATTAGGCGGTAACAATGCCATTATTGTTTCAGAAAATGCAAACCTTGAAATGGTAATACGTGGAGCTTTGTTTGGAGCCGTGGGCACAGCCGGGCAGCGGTGTACGTCAACCCGAAGGTTAATCGTGCATGAAAAATTGTATGATGCAGTAAAGCAAAATTTAAAAAAGGCTTACAGCCAACTAAGTATCGGCAATCCGCTTGACGAAACAAATCACGTAGGCCCACTCATCGATACGCTTGCCGTGAAGGCCTACCGCGATGCATTACGAAAAGTAAAAGCGGAAGGTGGTTCCTTTGCTGTAACCGGTGGCGTGCTGAAAGGTAAAGGCTACGAATCGGGTTGTTATGTTAAGCCAGCCATAGCCGAAGTTAAGAACAGCTTTGAAATTGTGCAGCAAGAGACTTTTGCTCCTATTCTATATTTACTAAAATATAAAACCATTGAAGAAGCCATCGCCATTCAAAATGGGGTGAAACAGGGTCTGTCCTCAGCGATGATGACAACGAGTCTGCAAGAAATGGAGCAATTCTTATCGCATGCAGGATCGGATTGTGGCATCGCCAATGTTAATATAGGCACTTCAGGTGCTGAGATTGGCGGAGCTTTTGGTGGCGAGAAAGAGACTGGTGGTGGCCGCGAGTCAGGCTCAGATGCCTGGAAGGTTTATATGCGCAGGCAGACAAACACGATCAACTACGGAAATAGTCTACCACTGGCACAGGGAATCAAGTTCGAAGTATAGTTGTGCTTGCAAATCATCGGGGTTAAGACTATTTTTAAAGATACCAATAATTATTATGTCTGAAACAAAGTACCGCGCTGTCATGTTGATTGACGATAATGAGATCGACAATCTTATCAATCAGAAAATGATTGAAGCAGCTGCTATAACCAAGCATATCTATACCCACACGGGCGCCAAAAGTGCCATCGAGTTTTTAAGAAACATCGAAAAACTTGAGGTTGCTGACACCGTGCTACCCGATTTGATTTTTCTTGACATCGACATGCCTTTAATGGATGGATTTCAGTTTCTGGATGAGTTTGAGAAATTCGGAAATCTGGTAAAGAAGAAATGCAAAATTGTAATGCTTACCTCATCCATTAATCCGCAGGATTTCAACAAGGCTAAAAAATACCTTAATGTTAAGTTATACCTGAACAAGCCACTTTCGCACGAAAGTATTCTTGGCCTTAGTGTTTAAGTACCCGGGGCTTCTATGGCCGTTAGGTTATCAATAAACTCCTCGTCCATTCTAATAGAACAGGTAGGCGAAAAATAGCTAACCTCGATGGCTTTAAATTTAGGAATAACAGAAATAATTTTTTTGGCTTTATCCTTTTTAGCTTCGCTGGTTGCAATCTTCAATATTTTCAAAAAGAGCAGTACGTTTTCGCACTCATCCTTTCCGAACAAGCGAATCTGCCGTTGAATACTGCTGGTTAGTTGATTGAACAATTCAAAATCGCGAAGCATACAATATTGCAAAGCCAAAATCGCTTTCACTTCCATTAAAACAAATGGATATTTTTTTAAGCTAACCTCATTTAGTAAGTTGTTTATTAACTTGGCTGCCTCCTCGTACTTACCAACATAGTAACAACCTATTGCACGATAGATAATAAAAATAGTGTGCTTGGGCACGTCCTGAATATCGGCTTCTATATCTTCAAACAAACTACTGTTCTCTTCATAAATTTCGATTTCGGTACCCAATCGCAGGTG
>JBBSBG010000265.1:0-4718 GCA_038251495.1 Cytophagales bacterium | reverse complement strand
TGGCATTACTTCCTGCCCCTTATGTGGCAGCCATGCATCAATGTATGAAGTCATTTAAGGAGCATGTAAGCCAGGCGCATCATAATGTGTTAGTAGATTTTCTTTTTCCCATATCCATTAAAGGTTTGAGCTATTAAACATCCTTGTACCTTGAGTGCATGACAGATTTACACCGTATTATATTGTACTCATTTTTTTCTGGATCAACCGTTTTTTTAGGTGGCATGTTGGCTTATTATTTTGGAGAACATGTTAAGAGCGGTCTCTTAAAAGTTGAGATCATCCACTCCACTATCGCATTTGGCGGGGGTATTCTATTTGCAGCGGTGGCGTTAGTATTAGTGCCCGAAGGAATGCAGGCTTTGACGCTACCATGGATCGTGCTATCATTTGCTGCCGGTGCGGTAGCTTTTTTCTTTATCGATCGATACCTGCAGAAGAGAGGCGGAACGATTTCACAACTGTTGGGTATGATGTTAGACTTTGTTCCGGAATCAATAGCACTGGGCGCTGTGTTTGCAGCTAATACTAATTTGGGAGTACTGTTAGCAATTATCATTGGCATTCAAAATTTCCCAGAAGCTTTCAATGCCTTTCTGGATATGAAAACCACCTTTACTGTTAGCAAGTGCTTATTCATTTTTTTTCTACTCAGTTTTTCGGGCGTGATTTCAGCGCTAATAGGGTATTATTTTTTAACAGGCATGCATATAACCATTGGCGCACTCATGTTATTTTCTGGCGGTGGTTTGATCTACCTTATTTTTCAAGATATAGCACCGATGTCGCAACTTAAGAAGAGTTGGGTTCCGGCATTGGGAGCCAGCCTTGGCTTTTTGGTTGGAATGATTAGCCTTAAAATTTTAGGATGAGTTACACCAATCAACTAGTAGATGCCCTTTATTCTATAAAAGTCTTCTTCGGCTTGTAACGTCAGCAGGAGTGCTGATAGGAACAAGATTTGCACATTCAAATAGGCTGAAGGTTAGCAAACCAACGCCACTTACGCGCACTGATTTTAGCACTGGGCAATTAGTTAAAAGGTTTGTAGTAAGAAGTTGGGACACACTATTTTTGATGAATCACTAGACTTATAATAGTGTTACACGTCATTAATAATAAAACAAAAACCTCGAATACGAGTTTTTTGTAACAAGAATATTTTACTCTTCCCACAATTCAGAATCTTTTCAGAATTATCGCTTTGCTTAGCTCTTATAGAATTGCTTGAAGTTGCGAATAGCAGTTTAATCAGCTTAGTTAAGGGATTGCATTGACTGCTTTTGTCCTTAAAATTGTAAAATGAGAAGGTTCGGATTTGTAATAATATTGATTGCTCAATCATTTATCACATTTGCTCAAGTTGAGTCGGTTACTATCTCTGGTGTAATCCATGATGCTTCAGGGCAGAATTTACCCTATGTCAATGTTGTTATCTTAACTGAAAAAGACAAAGCATTTAATACTGGCACTGTTACGAATGAGGAAGGCCGCTATACAATATCAAACGCCAAACCTGGAAACTACTTAATGGAAGTATCTTACATTGGGTATAAAAACTATTTGCAATCAATTTTGATTGGCAAACTAAGCTCCTTTTTGGATTTGGGCATCATACAACTAAATGAAGATGTAACTGCACTAAATGAAGTAGTTGTGGAAGGTACCCGTGATGCCGTGGCTGAAACTTTAGATAAGAAAACATTTTCAGTTTCGGATAATGTAAATCAGAGTGGTGGATCATTGTTACAAGTGATGCAGACTCTTCCGGGTGTAACCATTAGCCAGGAGGGATCTGTTCTTTTGCGGGGCAATGATCGTGTAGCCGTATTGATTGATGGGAAACAAACCGCCCTAACCGGATTTGGAAACCAGCGCGGCCTTGATAACATACCCGCATCGGCCATTGAACGAATTGAAATCATTAATAATCCTTCAGCCAAATTTGATGCAAACGGGAATGCGGGTATCATCAATATCATTTACAAAAAAAATGTTGCGGAGGGGTTTAACGGAAAAGCTGGTTTAACCTTGGGGGCTGGCGCACTTTGGATAAAGAAGGAAAATTATCCTGACATGCGACCGCAGTATCAAGCCACACCAAAAATTAACCCATCAATTTCATTGAACTACAGGAAAAAGAAAACAAATATCTTTTTACAGGCCGACAATCTGTATACCAAAACTGTAAATAAAAATGAGTTTGTAGATCGCTATTATGAGAATGGGGATACCATCCGCCAGCAAACTAATAGAAACAGAACAACCAATATTGTAACGGGTAAAGCGGGTGTTGATTGGTACAAAGACGAATTTAATACGTTTACCTTGTCAGGATTATTTAGTAGTGAAAAAATCTTAGACGAAGGAGATGAGCCTTTTTTTAATGCCGATTTATCTGAGCGTTTAAGGCTTTGGCAATTTTTAGAAGACGAATTAAAAACTACGGTAACCGCTACCGCAGCCTGGCAACATAAGTTTAAGCAGCCCGGCAGATCATTTAATGGTGGATTGAACTATACCTTTCATCGCGAAGATGAAAAGTATTTTTTTACGAATGTGATGCCTACGTTTACAGGGCTGGATGCATTTAAATTGATTTCGGATGAAAATGTTTTTGATCTTAATGCTGACTACGTGCAGCCGCTAAAATATGGTCGCTTTGAAACTGGTATTAAATTTCGTTACAGGTTCATTCCAACCAATATGCAATTTATTCCGGGTATTAATTCTCCTTTGGATGTGAATGCAGGCGGTTGGGCCGATTATAGCGAACTTATACCTGCAGTGTATGGTAATTATGTTTTTGAAAATAAGGATTTTGAAGTTGAGGCAGGTTTGCGGCTTGAGTATGTTAAAATATTCTATGATGTAAACCCCGATCACGTTACCTATAAAAGTGATGGATATAATTATACGCAGCCTTTCCCAAACCTTAGGCTGGCCTACAAGATCAATCCTAACAATACACTTTCATTTTTTTATAATCGGAGGGTAGACCGTCCGAATGAAGTTGACATTCGAATTTTTCCAAAATATGATGATGCTGAAATAATTAAAGTAGGAAACCCTGGGCTACGACCTCAGTTTACCAGCAGTTATGAATTGGGTTATAAGACAAATTGGGATCAAGGATATTTATATTCTTCTCTATACCATAAAGAGACTCAAGCCACTATTACCCGAATTGCCAGTACCGTTCCGCCTAGCAATTTGATTTATACTATTTTTCAAAATGCTGGAAGAAGTTACATGTCTGGATTTGAAGTTATCCTTTCCCAAAATATTGGAAAGATTGCAAACCTAAGTCTAAACTTGAATGGCTATCGCAAAACGGTTGATGCATTTACGGTCGATAACAAGTATCCGGTCGAGAACACCTTTTCTGCACTTGAACAGCAGCTTAATTCAGGAAGCATAAAACTGAATGGTCTTTTCCATTTGCCTGAGAGTGTGGATGTTCAGTTTACCGGATCTTACCTCGCTCCTGATATTATTCCACAAGGAAAGATTTATGCCCGTTATACCATGGACATCGGTGTTAAGAAAACAATTCAACAAGGCAAAGGAGAAGTCTTTTTGAATGGCTCGGATCTATTTAATACTCTAGTGATAAAGCGAGAAGTTCAAGGCGATGGTTTTTATTTTGTAAGCACCGACTATCTCGAAACTCAGGTTATTAGGCTTGGGTATAATTATAAGTTCTAATTACGTCACACTAATTTTACTCCTGAGTGAGTTGTTAGAGTAATAAAACTCGGAAAACCATTAATTGTTGTATGCATCATACGGAGAGAAGTAGAATGATTATTGAGGAATATCTTTAAAAGCAAAAAAGGTTGGTATCACTACCAACCTTTTTTTGTTTAATGAGTGTCAACTCACTTCTTTTTCTTAGTTGCTTTTTTTGCCTTCTTAGCAACTTTCTTCTTAGCAGCTTTTTTAGCTACTTTCTTTTTTGCGGCTTTCTTTGCTTTTTTTGCCATAGCATTTTTGTTTTTTAGTTAAACATATTTATTGAAAACTGAGTTGAAATAAATAACAATTTGTTTATAAAACAAATGTTCAGCTTCGTTTTCACGTTTGCGAAGCAGTTGCATGAGTGGATCATCAAACAATTTTTTGATAAAAAAAATATAGGTGCTTATCACTTAGTAAATAATTGGAGACACAACAGTTTGAAAAAAGTTGCGATGCAGCGCGTATGAACACTTTTTACTAAATAGGTTTTTTATGATTAACAACTCTTCGCATTGATGATGGTTATCAAATCAATGAGTGTTTAGATAAAAGTAGTGCTAAAAAAAAATTAAATTATTTTTAGTCACAATGGTCAGTTTATTATAAAATGATCCGATTGTCATACATTTGTGCTGCGCTTCTATTTTTCTGGCTCCGTATTTCAATGGATAGAATTTGAGATTCCGATTCTCAAGATGTAGGTTCGATTCCTACCGGGGCCACTATTAATTGATTTGGCATATCTCAGAGCAGTTTGTTAAATATCTGTCCAAAATTGTGTCCATCAAAACACTAACGGAAATTGTAGGAGGTGTAACAAGGAATAGAAACCACAAGTCGTTAACTCGTGGTCTGCACATGTTATGAATTTAATCAAGCAAAAACCTGTCCGAATTCTTCAGGGCTGCAAACCGAAACTGTTCCGTTCAGGTTTACATTTTACTCAGCTTCTTGCTCTGCTTTCTTTACCGAAGTAC
>JBBSBG010000264.1:0-4729 GCA_038251495.1 Cytophagales bacterium | reverse complement strand
TGCTGCTTAGCTTCATAATTTATTTATCAATCTTTAACACAACTCGTGCAACAATAGATGTAGTTCGTGCGTCCTACATACAAATAAAAAAAACATGAAAGCATTTAAGTTACTTTTCGCATGTGTACTATTTAGTACAGCAGTGTTCGCAAATGGAATAGACGACCCAGAAGAATCACCTTCGTCTGTGGCAGTTACCAACCCAAATGGTAAATCAATTTTTAACCTATATTATCAAGGTGATCAAGCGGGAACGGTAAGGGTTTCTATCCTTGATAAAAATAACAAGTCAGTTTTTTCAGAATCAATACGAAGTAATAAAACTGGATTTATGCGACCTTACAACTTCAGTAATCTTGAGGCAGGCGTATATGCAATTGTGGTTGAAGATAAGCAAGGTAAGCGCACGGAGCAGATCGATTATAAAGCTGGAAAAATTGAAAAATTGATAAACATTGTAAAACTTAATGAAGAAGGTAAGTATATGTTAACAGTTAGGTCTGAATCAAAAGATAGAATTAACATAAATGTGTATAATGAGTTCAATCAGTTGATTCATAGCCATAGCAAAATGGTGCTTGATTTCGCTGAAGTTCTGAATCTAAAAAATATCAATCAGTTTACCATTGAAGTTTCGGATAGTCAGGGTGTATTGAAATCGATTAACAATTAATAAAAGTTTTAATTATTATAAAAAACCTCATCCACAAAACGGATGAGGTTTTTTTCTTTCTCTTCATTGCAATCGATTTAGTTATAAATAAAATTAGCAAACTCATTTTTTGATCTGTTTTCATTCATTTTGTTTTCGAATTGTGAGCGAATGTCAGAACGATAACTCCGCAAACGATTTTTAATTTTAAAAATCAACTTTACTTACAACTTCCAGTTGTGATCAATAGTTGCCCGTATCTTTGTATAGAAAACAAAAAAAAACTATGAAAACAAAATCTCTAGTATTCGCTTTAGTAATGGCGTTTGTGTCGGTGGCAGCCGTAGCGGCTGATCCCGTTGGTCCGAAAGTGGTTGTAATTAATCTAAAGGAGTCCGGAATGTTTAAAGTAATCTATGCTGGTGCGCAAATTGGCAAGGTATCTTTAAGGATTTATGATGCATCTAACAATTTGGTGTTTGTTGAATCAACCAACGGTGTTGGTGGCTTTATGCGTCCTGTAAACTTTAAAGGCATGGAAGCCGGAGAGTATACGATTGAGGTCGCAGATGCTTCTGGTAAAACAACTCAAACTGTAGATTACAAAATAGAGAAAGGATTAGATGCAATCCATGTTTCTAAAATTGGAGTTGAAAGTAAATACTTATTGGCTGTTGCTAATAAAGGAGTTTCTGAAGAAATCAACGTTCGAATTTTTGACGGAAGCAACAATCTTGTTCACAATGAGATGCTTACTGTGGATGGTGACTTAGGATTGGTTTACAACTTGAAGAATGTAGCTGGAGTTCCTACATTCGAGGTGACTAACCAAGCTGGTGTTACCAAGGTAATTAAGTAATAGAATAACAACCTGGATTTAAAGAAGGCTCGCTATGTTCGCGAGCCTTTTTGCTTTTACATATTCCTTCTATACTGTCCACCCACTTCAAACAGCGCTCTTGTAATCTGACCAAGAGAACAAATTTTAGCGGCTTCCATTAATTCATTGAAGAGATTTTTGTTTTGGACAGCTGCCTGTTGCACATTATCTAAAAGTATATCGGTCTTCTTTCCTTGATGTGCATGTAAGTTTCGAAGCATAGTAATCTGGTATTCTTTCTCTTCGGATGTGGCTCGGATTACTTCCTGCGGAATGATAGTTGGTGATCCTTTGGAACTTAAGAATGTATTTACACCAATAATTGGATATTCACCTGTATGCTTCAAGGTTTCGTAATACAAACTCTCTTCCTGAATTTTTCCTCGTTGATACATTGTTTCCATCGCGCCAAGCACACCACCGCGTTCGGTTATACGATCAAATTCAGTAAGAACTGCTGCTTCGACCAAATCTGTCAGTTCTTCAATGATGAATGATCCCTGCAAAGGGTTTTCATTTTTGGCCAAGCCTAGTTCTTTATTTATAATAAGTTGAATCGCCATGGCCCTTCGTACACTCTCTTCCGTGGGAGTAGTAATGGCTTCGTCATAAGCATTGGTATGGAGCGAATTACAATTATCATTGATTGCATAAAGGGCTTGCAGTGTTGTGCGAATATCATTGAAGTCAATCTCCTGCGCATGCAACGAGCGGCCTGAAGTCTGAATGTGATACTTAAGCATCTGACTTCGGCTATTAGCACCGTATTTATTCTTCATGGCCTTGGCCCAGATTCTGCGAGCCACCCGACCAATCACTGAATATTCAGGATCAATACCATTACTGAAAAAGAAAGAAAGGTTGGGAGCAAACTCATTGATGTCCATTCCTCGGCTCAAATAATATTCCACGTAAGTGAAACCATTAGAGAGTGTGAACGCCAATTGTGTAATCGGATTTGCACCCGCTTCTGCAATGTGATATCCTGAAATGGAGACAGAATAAAAATTCCGGACTTTTTTGTCAATAAAGAATTGTTGTACATCGCCCATTAAGCGCAAGGCAAACTCTGTTGAGAAGATACATGTGTTCTGTGCCTGATCTTCTTTTAAAATATCTGCTTGCACCGTTCCGCGCACTTGAGTTAGAGTCTCGGCCTTTATTTTTTCATAAACTTCTTTTGTTAAAACTTGATCTCCTGTAACTCCTAACAGCATTAATCCCAAGCCATCATTTCCTTTTGGGAGTGCGCCTTGATAGGCTGGAACCTCACCCCGGCTCTCTCCATCCCGATAGCTATCGGGAGAGAGGGCGGCATAAAGCGATTTTATTTTTGCTTTTACCTCATCCTCCAGTCCATTTTTCTTAATATAAAGTTCGCATTGCTGATCTATGGCTGCATTCATAAAGTAGGCAAGCAACATCGGTGCTGGTCCATTGATTGTCATTGAAACGGAAGTCTTTGGATCGCACAAATTGAAACCGCTATATAATTTTTTAGCATCATCCAAACAACAAATACTTACGCCTGAGTTACCAATCTTGCCATAGATATCAGGTCTGTAATCAGGATCATTTCCATAAAGCGTAACGGAATCAAATGCGGTTGACAAACGCTTAGCCGGCATGGCTAAACTTACATAGTGAAATCTTCGGTTAGTTCGTTCGGGCCCGCCTTCCCCAGCAAACATGCGAGTAGGATCTTCACCTTCACGCTTGAATGGATAGATGCCGGCAGCAAAAGGAAATTCACCGGGTACATTTTCTAATAATGACCACTTTAGAATATCGCCCCAACTGGAATATTTTGGTAATGCAATTTTTGGAATTTGTAAATGCGAAAGTGACTCTGAATGAGTTTGTATTCCTATTTCCTTATCGCGCACCTTGAATTTGAAAATAGGCTCGCGGTAGGTTTTTACTTTTTCGCTCCAGCTTTCAAGTAGCTTCCAATTCTTTGGATCGAGATTTAATTTGAGTTTGGTCGCCTCACCCTCTAACTCCCTCTCCAGAGGAGAGGGAGAACCGACTGCCTTTTGCCCCTCTCCTCCGGAGGGGGGTTGGGATGAGGTTTTTAAATGCTCAATTGTTTTGTTGATAGCAAATATTTTTTCAGCTACGCCAGCTTGCTCATGTACCCAGGCATCATACTGACGATTGGTTTCTGAAATTTCACTTAGATAGCGTGTGCGATTAGGAGGGATAACAAAAATCTTCTCCGACATTTCGCGGGTAATCTCAAAAGTAGATTTTAAGTCGGCTCCGGTCTTCTCAACAATTTTATCAATTACAGTTTTGTATAACTGATTTGTTCCGGGATCATTAAACTGTGAGGCAATAGTTCCAAACACAGGCATGTCTTCAGCTTTTGCGTCCCACAATTGATGATTACGTTGATATTGTTTTTTCACATCGCGCAAGGCATCAAGCGCACCACGTTTATCGAATTTGTTCAACGCAATCACATCGGCAAAATCGAGCATGTCAATTTTTTCCAATTGTGTAGCTGCACCATACTCGGGTGTCATGATGTACATAGACAGATCACTGTGATCCAGAATCTCGGTATCGCTTTGCCCAATGCCCGATGTTTCCAAGATGATCAGATCAAAACCCGCAGCTTTCAAAATCTGCACAGCTTCTTTTACATAGGCCGAAAGTGCGAGGTTAGACTGTCGTGTTGCCAACGAGCGCATGTAAACGCGCGGATTGTTAATTGAATTCATTCGGATGCGATCGCCTAACAAAGCACCACCCGTTTTCCGTTTGGATGGATCGACAGAAATCAATCCAATTGTTTTATCCTTAAAGTCAATTAAAAATCTGCGTACAAACTCATCCACCATCGATGATTTCCCAGCACCTCCTGTTCCGGTGATACCCAACACGGGTGCTTTCGATAATGCAGCTTTTTTATTTACCGCTTCGAATAAAGATTTATGTTGATCATAATAATTTTCAGCACCGGATATGAGTTGTGCAATCTGCACGTGTTTATCAACTGTCAACTGTCGACAGTCGACAGTTTCACCAGTTGGATAATCACTTTGCTCAACCAAATCATTGATCATGCCTTGTAAGCCCATTGACCGGCCATCATCGGGTGAGTAGATGCGCGCAATACCATAATCCATTAATTCTTTTATTTCTTCAGGTAGAATTACACCACCACCACCAGCAAAAATTTTTATGTGACC